>ONWP01000372.1 GCA_900321595.1 uncultured Eubacteriales bacterium | reverse complement strand
ACGGTACCCGACAGGGTACGACGGTTTTCAAGACCGTTCCGTTATGACCGCTTCGGTATCTCTCCGGGTGCTTTGGTATCGTATCATATTTCAGCGCGTTTGTCAAGCGGTTTATTCTGCTTTTCTGCGGAAAGTCGGAAAACAAAACCGCACCGAAACTGCGCGGATTCGGCGCGGTCGATGCGGTCGATTCTGTTACAGCTGAAAATTCTCGATGTATGAGTCGATGCAGGACTGGATGATCTCCTCGGCCTCGGGCGCGGGACGGACCTCCGTCACGGCGGTGGGCTGCTTGTGCTCGAGGTTCTTGTAGACCTCGAAGAAGTGCTTGATCTCCTCGAACCGGTGCGGGGGCAGCTGGTCGATATTGTGATAGAAGCTGTAGTTGGGGTCGTTGACCGGCACGGCGATGATCTTCTCGTCACGGGCGCCGCCGTCCTCCATGATCAGCACGCCGATGGGCACGCATTCCACGATGGTCATCGGGTGGATGATCTCGCTGCACAGCACCAGCACGTCCAGCGGGTCGCCGTCGGCCGCGTAGGTGCGCGGGATGAAGCCGTAGTTCGCCGGGTAGTGGGTGGAGGTGAACAGCACCCGGTCAAGCTTGAGCATGCCGGTATCCTTGTCCAGCTCATACTTGTTCTTGCCGCCCTTGGAAATCTCGATCACCGCGTAAAAGCGGTCTTTCTTTATGCGTTTCGGCGATATATCGTGCCAAATGTTCATGTTTGCGCCTCCCGAATGCAGTCTTCAACTTCATTATAACGAGATTTGATTAAGTGTCAAGTGCGGGCGGGGGGATTTTCTGAACTGCAGTACAGATGCCAACGCAATAATCAGATGAGATTACGGAACGAAAATGAGTTTATTCTGTTTTCTCTGATAATAATTGTGATTAAACCTTGATTAGAGTTTAGATATGTGTTAGTATAAAAATGTAGTCTCTTGTATAGTATCATCGCAAAGCGTGTTTGAACAGGTGCATGAGAACCGCAACTATCCGAGCGGCAATCGCCGCTGGAGTGCTTTTTTGTAGGAGGAATTCAGATGAAAAAAATCATTGCGATCGCTGTTCTGCTTGTACTGAGCGTCGGTGTGCTTGTCGGCGCAGGCGCACAGATTCGCGCGGACGCGATCTCATCAATCGTGCCTTTCTCGTATCATCCTTATACGTATCCGAATACCCCGGGTGTGCCTTATACGGTCTCGCCGATTCATGGACCGGGTACGGCGTCTCAGGTGCGCGGAGATGCGAATCTGGATCGAAAGGTGCTAGCAAATGACGCCAGAATCGTTTTGCGCGCAAGCGCAAGTCTGTATTCTCTGACAGGGCGGGGCTTTATAAACTGTGATCTGAACGGGGACGGGAAACTGCTCGCCGGTGAGGCGCGGAAGATTTTGCGGTTCTCGGCGCATCTGGAGGCGACGCTCTGATTCCCGACTGCCATGAAGATATTGTTATTGCGCGCAATCATGTGAACGAAGATGTGATCTCAAACACAAGGATTGTTGAATATGTCATCAAATCGGGATGCACCGGAAAAACGTGCGTCCCGATTTTTAAAAATGCTCTTATTGTACTGGACGAAACCTGCGATCGTGTTGATAATCGTTCGGATCGGCGAAAAATAACTGTAAAAAACGCTTGACAAGTTAGCGTCGGGTAACTATAATAGCAAGTGAAGTGGAGCGTACCGCGCGCGGCTGCGCCGCGGACGCGCCTGAGACAGAAGGAGTAATCGATATGATGCCATTGAATCTGGCGGATCCGGGGCAGGAGTACACGATCCTGAAGGTCAGCGGCCCCGCGGAGGTGCGGCAGCACCTGGCGGATCTGGGCTTCGTTCCCGGCGGCACGGCGACAGTGATCAACGTGCTCGGCGGCAACGTGATCATCAAGGTCAAGGAATCCCGGGTCGCGCTCGGTGAGGATCTGGTCCGCAGAATTTTTGTTTAGGTAAAAATGAACCGTATAAAAGGAGGAGTATTCGCATGAAAACGCTTCGTGACGTCGCGATCGGCGATTCGGCCAAAGTGGTCAAGCTCCACGGCGAAGGCGCCGTCAGACGCAGGATCATGGATATGGGGATCACCCGCGGGGTCGAGGTCCATGTCCGCAAGGTCGCGCCGCTGGGCGATCCGGTGGAGATCACGGTCCGCGGCTATGAGCTGAGCATCCGCAAGGCGGACGCCGAGATGATCGAGGTCGAGTGACCCCGGCTGCGGGGAGCGATTCCCCGTTCTTTTTTCGGGAAGGCAATTAGCCTTTGCTAATTCAAACAGAAAGGAACGATATATATGGATCTGCGCATTGCGCTTGCGGGCAACCCGAACAGCGGCAAAACGACGCTGTTCAACGCGCTGACCGGCTCCAATCAGTTCGTGGGCAACTGGCCCGGCGTGACGGTGGAGAAAAAGGAAGGCAAACTGAAAAAACATGACGGCGTGGTCATCACCGACCTGCCCGGCATCTATTCTCTTTCCCCCTATACGCTGGAGGAAGTCGTCGCGCGCAACTATCTGATCGGCGAGCGGCCCGACGCGATTTTGAACATCGTGGACGGCACCAATCTAGAGCGCAACCTCTACCTGCCCACGCAGCTGACCGAGCTTGGCATCCCCGTGGTGATCGCCATCAACATGATGGACGTGGTGAAGAAGAACGGCGACAAGATCAACATCGCGGAGCTGTCCCGGCAGCTGGGCTGTAAGGTCGTGGAAATCTCCGCGCTCAAGGGGACCGGCGTCATGGAGACCGCCGAGGCTGCCATCGACGCGGCGAAGAACGGCAGAACCATCCCGCAGCACACCTTCTCCGGCCCCGTGGAACACGCGCTGGCGCATATCGAGGAGGCCGTCGTGCACGGTCTGCCCGAGGAGCAGCAGCGCTGGTACGCCATCAAGGTCTTTGAGCAGGATGAAAAGGTGCTCGAGCAGCTGCAGATCCCCGCGGACACGCTTGCGCACGTGAAAAAGGACGTCGAGGCGGCCGAGCAGGAGCTCGACGACGACGCGGAGAGCATCATCACGAACGAGCGCTACGTCTACATCGCCGGCGTCATCAAGGCCTGCTACAAAAAGCACAGCGCTGGCTCCATGAGCACCTCCGACAAGATCGACCGCATCGTCACCAACCGCTGGCTGGGCCTGCCCATCTTCGCGGTGATCATGTTCCTGGTCTACTGGATCTCCATGGTCGGCGTGGGCTCCTGGGCGACCGACTGGGCCAACGACGGGCTCTTCGGCGACGGATTCCACCTGCTGGGCATCGGCGCCGGAGAATACGAGGAGCTCGACGGCGAGTATCAGGACGCGCTCAACGCCGCGAACGCCTTTGCCGAGGTCGATCCCGAGGCGGAGGACTTCGACGCGGCCGCCGCGCTCGCTTCTCTGAAGGCTGTCAAGTCCGACGCGAAGACCGCCGTCATCACGATCGAGGACGAGGAGACCCTCGAGCCCATCGATATGACCGTTTATTACGACGCGGTTCCCGCGCTCAGCGAGGACGAGGCGGAGACCGTCGTCGGCAAGAGCTTCACCGAGGCTGTTTCGTTCTTTGAGGAAAAGGGCTTTGACGCGCCCGATCCGGCGGATTACGGCGTCTGGGTGCCCGGCGTGCCCGTGCTCGTCGGCAATCTGCTGGAGAAGGT
>ONWP01000317.1 GCA_900321595.1 uncultured Eubacteriales bacterium | reverse complement strand
TGTCCTATTCTGTCAATAGACCTTTTCCTGTCTTTTTTAAATTTTTTGTCAATTTAGTTCCTTTTGTCTGAAAAATGTGATATGATAACGGTATCACACGGGAGGAACGTTGTTTATGTTCGTAGATCACGCAAATATCTTGATCAAGGCCGGCAACGGCGGAAACGGCGCCGTGGCCTTTCACAGGGAGAAATACGTGGCCTCCGGCGGGCCGGACGGCGGCGACGGCGGCAAGGGCGGCGATGTGGTGTTCGAGGTGGACACCAATCTGTCCACGCTGGCCGATTTCCGCTACAAACGCAAATACAGCGCGGAAAACGGACAGCCCGGACAGGGCAGCCGCAAAAACGGCCGCAAGGGACAGGATCTGATCATTCGCGTCCCGAAGGGCACGGTGATCCGGGAACGCGAGAGCGGCGCGGTGCTGGCGGATATGTCCGCCGGCAGCCGGTTCGTCGCCGCGAAGGGCGGCAAGGGCGGCTGGGGCAACACCCATTTCGCGACCCCGACGCGGCAGACGCCGCGCTTTGCCCGGGACGGCATGCCCGGCGAGGAATGGGAGGTCACGCTGGAGCTGAAGCTGCTGGCGGACGTGGGGCTGATCGGCTTCCCCAACGTGGGCAAGAGCACGCTCATCAGCGTGGTCAGCGAGGCCAAGCCGAATATCGCCGATTATCACTTCACGACGCTGACGCCCGTGCTGGGCGTGGTGCGCATGGGACCGGAGTCCAGCTTCGTCATGGCGGACATCCCCGGGCTGATCGAGGGCGCCGGCGAGGGCGTCGGGCTCGGGCACGAGTTCCTGCGGCACGTGCAGCGGTGCCGGATGCTGATCCATGTGGTGGACGTCTCCGGCAGCGAGGCCAGAACGCCGCAGGAGGACTTCGAGATCATCAACCGGGAGCTGGCGGTGTTCGACGAGGCGCTGGCGAAGCTGCCGCAGATCGTGGCGGGCAATAAGATCGATATGGCGACGGACGAGCAGCGCGCGTCGTTCCGCAGCTTCATCGAGGACAAGGGACTGCCGTACTTTGAGATCTGCGCGCCGATCCTGGAGGGGACGCAGGCGCTCATCAACGCCGCCGCCGCCATGCTGGCGACGCTGCCGCCCATCCTGCAGTACGAGCCGGAGCCGGTACCCATGGAGACGCTGCTGAAGCACAAGCCGGAGCAGGGCTTCGTCGTGCGCAAAGTGGACGACGTGTTCTACGTGGAGGCGCCCTGGATGGTCAAGGTGCTCTCAAAGGTCGATCCGGAGGATTACGAGTCGCTGCAGTATTTCCAGCGGGTGCTGCGCTCGAGCGGGATCCTCGACGAGCTGGAACGGCAGGGCGTCGTCGAAGGCGATACGGTGAATATCTACGACCTGGAGTTCGAATATGTTCCGTAAAAACAAGCGGATCCTCGCGCGGGAACGGGCGGAAAACGCGCCGGCTGCGCGGCGGAAACCGGATTTCGACCCGGCGAACGCGCACGTGACGGCGCTGGCCTTCCTGGGCGACAGCGTGTACGAGACGCTGATGCGCGAACGGCTCGTGCGGGAGGATCTGCCGCCGGACGCGCTGCACCGCGCTTGTACGGCCCGGGTCAACGCGGCGGCGCAGGCGTCCGCCGTCCGCGTGCTGACGCCGCATCTGACGCCGGAGGAGCTGGACGCGCTTCATAAAGGGCGCAACCGGCGCACGGCGCACCGGCCGAAGCAGGGGACGGGCGCGGAGTACCGCGCGGCGACCGGGCTGGAGACGCTGTTCGGCCATCTGTATCTGACCGGACAGACGCGGCGGATGCGCGAACTGTTTGAGATCTGTTACCGCGCGGCGCCGGAAACGCCGACAAAAAAAACAGAGACGGAGCTTTGACGCTTCGTCTCATATTTTTCTTTGCTGTTTGATTAAAACACTGCAGAAGCTGCTTCAGAAAAGGACTCAGAAACGGACTCAGCTGCATTGGACACGGCGTCAGTAACAACAGTAGCGGCCTTATCAGCGCCGGTGGAGAGCTCGTCAACAACGGTCTTTGCCTTGTCGCCGCAGCCTGCAAACGCAAAGATCATGGCAGCCGCGACAAGGATCGCCGCGATCGTAAGGATGACCTTCTTCATTGCCTAATACGCTCCTTTCTTTCAGGGTGTCCGGCACTTCCTGCCGGATGCAAGCGTACTTTACACCTCTTTGCGGAGAATGTCAAGAATGATGACAAAACTGTAAACGTCGGTTTCGAGTTTGTTATCGTTGCGTAACAGTTTTGTAACGATATATAATTTGAAATACGTCAATGCCTGCCCTTGAGCAGGGGAGACAGGGGCTTGTAGAGCAGGAAGCACATCGCCGAGTCGATGATGCCCTTGGCTACTGTGAAGGGCAGATTGAAGATCAGCAGATCCTTCAGAAGCGTGTCGGCCTTCGGCAGGATGCTCTGATACATGCCCACGATCATGTCCTCGGTCATGTTGAACACCTTTGCGTAGAGCGGGTAGACGATGAAGTAGTTCAGCGGAACGCTCACAAGTCCCATCGCCGCCGCGCCGGCGAGACAGCCGAGGAGCGCGCCCGCGCGGTTCTTTTTCTTTTGATAGATCAATCCGGCGATAAAGACGAACGCGGCGCCCAGCACGAAGTTCGCCAGCTCGCCGACGCCCATGCTCGAGCCGAACATCAGGTGCAGCAGGTTTTTGAGCAGGCACGCCAGCACGCCCCAGCCCGGGCCGAAGGCGAAGGTGGTAATGAGGGCGGGCAGCTCGGAGAAATCGAGCTTGACGAACGCCGGGATGAGGGACGGCAGCGGGAACTCCGCCAACATGAGGATCGCGCCGACGGCGCTCATGATGGCGGTGACGGTCAGCGCGCGCAGGTTGATCCGGCGCTTGCGCTTGTCGACGGTTTCCGTTGCTTCGGTTTCGAGCGATGCTTTTTTGTTCATGTTCGGTTCCTTTCCGGGTCAAATTCATGCCCTAAAGCAAAAAATTTACCCCGAAGGACCTTCGGAGCATTCAAAAACAACATAGGATATGCCGTCTTCTTCCATCCGGACTGTAACCGTCGGTAAGAGAATTCCACTCTTTCGGCACCCTTGCGGGTGTTCGCAGACTTTGACTGCCGGTGAGGAATTGCGCCTCGCCCTGAAGACCTTTCGGTTGATTTCATTTTAATACGCGCCGCACCGCTTGTCAAGAGGGATCGTCCTTTTTCGCGCAAAAAAACCGTCCCCCGCGGGGGACGGCAGTCGATCGATCTTGCTTACGCGTTGCCGCCGAACAGGCCTCTGAAGAAGTTCAGGAAGATCTCGACGAAGCGGATCATGGCGAAGATGTGCAGGAACGCTTCGGGGAGCTTTTTCCAGTCGATGTCCGCGGTGTTGCCGCTGCCGCCGGTGATGTACGCCCAGACGTCGTCGATGGTGGGATGCTCAGGCAGGGGATTCTCGAAATCATACTGATCGGTGGGATCATACTCTCTGACGGTGGTCTCCTCGGCAGCGTCCTCGGCGAACGCCATGGTGGGCACGGCGATGGAGAACAGCGCGATGGCGGCCAGGATCACAGCGATGATCTTGTTTATTCTCTTCATGTTGTTCAACCTCCGAAAATGTCTTCATGGTTATTATACGCGTTTTTCCGGCAAAATCAATACATAATGTGAAAATTTTTGTTAAAAGCAGGAAAAATCAGTTGTCTGTACGACACAAATATGGTATCGTGTTGCAGAACACATCAAACAGTCGGGGAGGCGCTGACATGGATCAAAAACAAGCAAAGACGCTGCCTGTCGATCTGACAGGGCTGCGCGTTCTGCCGGGGAACGCGCCGGCGGAACGGCTCGCCGGAGAGATCTTTTCTTCGGCGCTGGCGTCGCGCGGCCTTCACGAAAGCGCGGCAGGCGCCGCCGTTTCGTTTTGTCTGGACGCGTCCGTCCCGGATGACGACCGGTTCGTCGTCGAACGCGCGCAAGACGCGCTCACTGTGCGCGCGAAGGGCGTGCGCGGGCTGCTCTTCGGCGCGGGTCTGATCCTGCGCAAGACGGA
>ONWP01000370.1 GCA_900321595.1 uncultured Eubacteriales bacterium | reverse complement strand
GGCGAACCGTCAGATCGAGTCCATGATCCCCTCGAGTATCCCGGGGATGGAAAGACCGACTGCCGCGACGATGATTGCGGCGATGATAGTAAGTACAAGATAAATGCCGAACCAGATAAAGCCGGTAATGATCAGGTTTTTCTTTGACTTTTTGGTGGTGGAGCTGGCCAGCCAGACGATGATCATAACGAGGTTGACGATCGGGATCATCATGAGGAACTGGTAGAGCATCCATTCGCCGATGGAAACCGGTTCCTCCCTCCCGTCGAATGCGGGCGACTGGAACCCCTGCGCGTTGACGGTGATCTGCGGCTGCTGAACGGAACCCTGTTGCTGGGCGTAAGGCTGCTGCTGGGCGTAAGCCTGCTGCTGCGCGTAGGCCTGCTGCTGCGCGTAGGCCTGCTGCTGCGCGTAATTCTGCTGCGAATAGGACTGCTGGTAGTCCTGATACTGCTGACTGCCGTTGTCGTTCTGACCGGGAATGCTGTCTCCGCCCTGTGTGTACGGATTTTGCTGATCACTCATATGATACATCCTCCTTTTTCTTAATATTAACAGATTTGAATCCCTTTTGCAAGCAAAGATAAAATTGTTTTGGCGACGGGTGTTGACAAAAAATCGCGTAAAATTCTGTATAAAACGCATATTGTTTTCCTGCATGGGAAGGACTATAATATAGATGCATCAAATCAAAAGGGAAGTGAAATGAATGGATTTCGATCTCGATGCAATCTTCCAGAAGATCCTGGACGCGATCAAGGCGCTCAACGATATGATCATCGGCTTCATGGAGGCATTCAACTTCAAGACCTGATCACCGCGCAAGCGCGATCGACCCTCTGCGGAGGGTCGTTTTCTTTTGCTGTCGAAACGATCCGTTCAGCGCGTCTCTTGCGCATTCTGACGCGCGCACAGGCATTGCTGCTTGACAGAGGAGAAAAAGTGTGGTATATTTGTATTGTGCAAAATTAAATTTGACGCAAATTGAATGCGAGGCAAAAGAGAGGCGACAGGTCGATGGCATTTGACATTCAGCGGTATATGACCCGCGGCGTGGTGCGCGTGGTGACGGATTCCCTGCGGGCGACCGCCGGCAACGACCGGGAGCGCGCGTTTATGAAGGGCTTCGCGAAGGCGGCGCGGGCGGCGTCCAAAAAACGCCTTGATGCCGAAAAGCAGGGGGAGCATATCCCGCCTTTTCTGATCGCCAGCATCACCAGCGCCTGCAATCTGCACTGCGCGGGCTGTTATTCCCGCAGCAATAACGCGTGCTGCGACAGTGAGCCGGTCGATCAGCTCACCGGCGACGAGTGGGATCGCATCTTTACAGAGGCCGACGCGCTGGGGATCAGCTTCATCCTGCTGGCCGGGGGAGAGCCGATGCTGCGCTACGACGTGATCCGGCGCGCGAAAGAACACAAGAACATCCTGTTTCCCGTCTTTACGAACGGCACGTATCTGAATGAACGGTATCTCAACGTCCTGAACCAGAACCGGAATCTGCTGCCGATCATCAGCATTGAGGGGGATGAAACGATCACCGACGAGCGGCGCGGCGCGGGCGTCTATCAGCAGGTGACCGACGCGATGCGCAGCATCCGCGACAGAGGTATGGTGTTCGGCGCGTCCGTCACCGTGACGACGGAGAATCTTGACGAGGTCTACTCGGACGCGTTCCTGGACGGGCTGGCTTCCCTCGGCTGCAGGGCGGTCATCTACGTGGAATATGTGCCCGTGACCGATGAGAGCCGGCATCTCGCGCCGGGCGAAGCGGAGCAGGCGCGCATGCGAAAGGCGGTCAGACGATTGCGCCGCACCAGACGGGACATGGTTTTTATCGCGTTCCCCGGCGACGAGAAAAGCTCCGGGGGCTGCGTCGCCGCCGGCCGCGGATTCTTCCATATCAATTCCCACGGCGGCGCGGAGCCGTGTCCGTTCTCGCCGTATTCCGACGTGAACGTGCGCGATACCTCGCTGCGCGAGGCGCTGCGGTCGCCGCTGTTCCGGGCGCTGCAGACGCAGGGACTGCTGCAGGACGACCACATCGGCGGCTGTACGCTGTACATGAACCGGGAACGGGTCGAGGCGATCCTTGCCGGCGGCTGAAATAACAAAAGGTGAAAACGGCTGCGGACGCTGTTTTCACCTTTATTCTGTTAAATGTTGTCAAAACTGCCGGGAGAAGTGGAGCTGTCGCCGTTCTCTTCCGGCTCCTCGTTTTCGGACTGAAACACGGCCGACGCCTGTCTGATCAGCTTGACGATCAGGGGGATCAGCGCTGCCGCGAGCAGGAAAAGGAAGACGCTGAGGGCTGGGCTTTGTTTGATTTTGTTCAAGCCGGCGCAGGGCAGCCAGACGTCAAGGCAGACCAAAGCGATGATGAGCGGGACGCGAAGAATGCGCCGTCTCTTCTTTTTGTCGAGACTCGCAAAGGCGTCCCCGACAAATTCGATGAGCAGTTCGCCGATTATTTCGATAAAGTCCATTCCCGGAAGCCTCCGTTCCCCGGCGGTCGCGGCGATCCTGCGGGGTTTTTTAAACGGTCTCTCTGTCAGCGTTGCTCAGACGGATCATAGTCCGCGCTGAAAACGTCCTGCTTCTTCTCTTTTCGTTTCCGGGAGACCTTTCTGACCTGCCGGATGACGATAAACAGCAATCCGACGCCCAACACGATTAATGCGATGCCGCCGGCCTTGGTTGTCGGTAAAATATAGATCCCGAATCCCAGAATCGCCAGAATCAAACCGACCATGAACAGCGCTGCGACAATAAAAATGACATAGCGAATCGGCTTCGGCAGTTTGCTGTTCTCTGATGATAAATAACTCTCGTCAAAAACCAGATCGAACAGAAACTCTAAGAAAGCTTCCAGTAAGCCGTCAAACAGAGCGTCCAATTTCTCTGTCCTCTTTCTTCGGTTGTTTGATATGACGCGTTCTGATTCTGTCAGAGCAGGCTGTCTCACAGGAGCAGTCCGCCCGTTTGATCGCAGAAGGTCTTTGCCCGCCGTTCACGGCGCGAATCGGTTACGAATCGTAGAAATGCTGTCCGTCGTCCGTCACGAGCCGTTCCGTTTTCGGGTATTCGAAGATTGCGCTGTTGCCGGCGTTCGCCTCGAGATAAGCGGCGAATTCCCTCGCGTACCATTTCGCCATCTCAAGGTTATGCATCAGGTAGTGTCCGCAGTTGACGGGCGCGGCGCCGGGGACCTCCTGCGCGTCCTCGACAGATCTGAACGCGCGCAGCAGCAGCGCGAAGAGCTCCCGCGGGGCGCGGGTGCCCTTGAGGATCAGATAAAAACCGGTCAGGCAGCCCATCGGCCCCCAGTAAACGACCTCGTCCTTCCAGTCGGGATCGTTGCGGAGATATGTCG
>ONWP01000367.1 GCA_900321595.1 uncultured Eubacteriales bacterium | reverse complement strand
CTCTTGATAAGCGGTCGCTTTTGTGTTAAAGTAATTATAAGCGTTTCTTTGACGCAAATAATATGAAAGTGGTGTATCAAATGCACGTATTTATGATCGGCGGAACCGGTCTGCTGGGGTCGGAGGCCGCCCGGCAGTTCATTGACCGCGGGGATACCGTGAAGACCCTGGCGCTTCCGCCGCTTCCGGCAGGCGCGCCGATCCCGCCTGAGATGGAGATCGTCTTCGCGAACTATCTGGAAAAGTCTGACGAAGAGATCGCGGAGATGATGAAGGGCTGCGATACCTTCGTTTTCGCCGCCGGTGTCGACGAGCGCGTAGAGTTCCCGGCGCCTGTCTACGAGGCGTACCGCAAGTACAATATCGAGCCTGTGCGCCGACTGCTTACGATCGCGAAGGCGGCAGGCGTGAAGCATGCTGTGATCCTGGGCTCGTACTTCTCTTATTTCGCCAAGGAATTCCCCGATATGGCGCTGACGAAGAAGCATCCCTATATCCGCAGCCGGATCGAACAGGAAGAGGTCGCGCTTTCCTTTGCGGAGGACGGGACGATGGACGTCGCCGTCCTGGAGCTGCCCTACATTTTCGGCACACAGCCCGGCAGAAAGCCCGTGTGGGTCATCCTGATCGAACAGCTCAACGGCATGAAGCCCTGCACTATGTATCCCAAGGGCGGCACAACGATGGTGACGGTCAGACAGGTCGGACAGGTCATCCTCGGCGCGGCAGACAAAGCCAAGGGCGGCGTTTGCATTCCCGTCGGCTACTACAACATGACGTGGAATGACTTCCTGAGAATCGTACACGCGGCGATGGATAAGCCGAAGCGCCATATCTTCAATATTCACAAGCCCAGCTTCCAGCTCTTCGGTCTGCACATGCGCAAGCAATACAAGGACAAGGGCATTGAGAGCGGCATCGATCCCGTGGGTCTTGCGGATATCATGTGCATGAATACGTTCATCGATCCCAAATTCTGCAAGGAATACGGCGTGACAGATGACGACATCAAGTCCGCGATCTTTGATTCCGTCAAACTCAGCGTTGATGCGTTCCGCGGATCTCAGAATCTGATCGGTATGCGCGGCGAATAAGTTTTGCATGAAATACACAGTCGTCCTTGACGGCTGTGTTTATTTATTCTATAATCAGGATTGGTGAAACGAATGCAGATTTATCATAAGGGGTTTAATTATTCCCAGGACGGACCGGGGAACCGGCTTGTATACCATTTGCAGGGCTGCAACTTTCGCTGCAAATGGTGTTCCAATCCGGAGAGTCTCCCGCTCACGTCGCCGGAAGCGTTTGAGATGCGTCCGGAAGACGTTCTGGAGGAGGCGCTGCGGAGCAGGAAGCTGTTTTTTGATGGCGGCGGCGTGACCTTTACAGGCGGAGAATGCACGCTTCAATTTGACGAGCTGCGCGATTCACTGCGGCTCCTTCGCTCTGAGCGGATCAATACCTGCATCGAGACGAACGCGTCGCATCCGAAACTGCAGGAACTGCTGCCTTTCATCGATCATTTGATCGCGGATCTGAAGTTGGTTGAAACCGACCTGCACCGGATCTATACGGGCGCTGACAACGCGAGCGTTCTGACAAACCTGAAAGAGGTCGCGGATAGCGGCAGATCGTTCCTGATCAGGATTCCGCTTATAAACGGCGTCAACACCGATCCGGCACCGTTTGTGCAGTTTCTGCGTTCGATTTCAACCAGACCTCTGACCGTTGAGGTCCTGCGGTATCATGAGTTCGGCAAGGATAAATGGGGCGACGCTTACGAAATACGCGATGGCTTTGTTACGCAGGAGCAGTACCGCGGATTCCAAGCCGCACTGCGGGACGCGGGCTATGAAGTCATCGAAACCTGAGGGGATGTTATTATGATATTTGATACCTGCACACCGGAGCAGATCAGTGCGCTTGCGCATCGTCAATTCCGATTTGAACGAAGCAAAAAGCGGCTGGACGGCTGGTTCCTGGCGAAGGAAGCGGAGCTTCGTCTTACGGAAAAGTACGCCAGAGTCCCGGAAGAAATAAAAAAGGCGCTGATCCTCAACGAGCTTTGCGCGACACTACCGCTGGAAATCGACGACGACTGCGTCTTTGCGGGCACACAGGATGACGCGTTTGCCCGCAGCTATGCTTTGATCAATCCGTCTTTTAAAGTTGAGGAATTCTGCGGATACTGCGACACATCTGCCGTGTTCGGCGACATCGAACCGAATGAGACGTTCACGCAATCGCGGATCGACAGCGTGCGGGACGGCTTCGCGAAAACGCCGTATGCGCGGAAGCTTGCCGCCGTCTACGACGCGTACGAACCCTATACAAAGGAAGTCGTCTTCTTTGTGGAACAGGTGACGGGACATCTGATCCCGGATCTGCGGTATGCGCTGAAATACGGAACGCGTAAGATGCGCATGGAGCTTGACGTGCGCGAAGACCGGGAATTCGAAGCGTTTTCACTGGCGCTCGGCGCCGTCGAGGTGCTTGCGGGACGGTATCGGGAGCTCGCGCTTGATAAAGCGGAAAAAGCAGCGGCAGCGGATCAACCGCGCTGGCTGCAGATGGCGAAAACGCTGGAGTGTGTGCCGATGCGCGGCGCGCGGAATCTCTACGAGGCGATTCAGTCCTTCCTTCTGCTCTGGCAGGTCATGTGTCTGGAGCAGACGCCGAATCCGTTCGCCTTTTCGGTCGGCAACGCGGATCGGATCTTTGAACCGTATCG
>ONWP01000027.1 GCA_900321595.1 uncultured Eubacteriales bacterium | reverse complement strand
TTCCATACCTTCTAAATTATGATTCTGTTATCGCCTCTTCTCATAAGAGAGTTAACGCAACCCTTATTCTTGTATTATTCATATGCTCTCCTCCCGCTTTTTCTCCCGGCAAAACCAGGTTCTATAATTTGATTGTATATTCTTAAAAATGCTTTGTCAACAGAATTCTTTCCGACGGACACCGGTTGACGCACCGGTGCGTCACCTCTCGCGTTTTTCGGTCTGCTTCGCGCCGGTAAAAGCAGCTTCGCGGCGGTCATTTGCGCGCGAAAGACGCAGATCGCAAGCGATTGAACGCCTCTCATTTTTTAGCCAACTTTCAATTCCGTTAAAGATTCTTTCAAGCATTAGACCCCATAATGTAGACAAAGAAAGCGACAGGCTTTCAGCACACAACGATTTCTCCTAACGTTTTATATACTCCTTCAAAAGAAACAGAGACGGGGCGACCTGTCTCTGTTTCTTTTTGCCGGACGCAAAAGAATTCGCTGCAGGCATCCCCGCAGCGAATTTCATATTTCGTTATGTCACGCTCTCGCCATGGACGCTCTCGCGTCCGCGACCTGTTTTGCCATGAGCTTATTCGCATCCTTGACCAAGATACCGGCGAAAGTTCTGCCGATGCCTCTACCAACCTTCTTCTGGGCGGGCGTCCTTGTAAAGAGAGCCTCAGCCATCAGCTTCAGTGAGAGTCCCGCGTTCTGGGCGACGCCCAGAAGTCCGCGCTGACCCGGCGCGTAAATCAAGTTGCACAGCGCTTCATAAAAGAATTGCAGATCTTCGGGCTTGAGGATTTCCAGCAGATCCGCCAGCGCCAGTTCGTGCAGCTTTCCGACGAAATTCAGCGACTCCCGCGTGTCCGGCTCGTCATTTTTGCACTTCCACGTTTCCGCGCCGTGCTGGGAGAGTCCTAAGAATCCGGAGGATTTGACGACCTTGTAGTCGTTATCGTGCTGCATCATTACGCCGATCAGTGAGGACGAGGGGACATAATGCCGATAGATCGGTCTGATCTCCTGGTATGCGGGGGAATCGAGCAGACTTCTTTCGGCAAAGCCGGGGCCGTCATTATTATAGACGCGGACAAGGCGTTTCCTGATCTCGGCGGGGCAGCTGAGGGCTGTGTACAGGGCGATGTGGCCGCCCTTGGAGTGTCCGGCAATCATGATTTTTTTGTCCGGATACGCCTCAGCGACATCCTTGATGTATGTCAGCGCCAGTGCGTGCGACGGTATAACCTTCTTCACTAACATATCCAGATCCTCGTGCCAGCCGACGATCGAATCGTCCGTGCCTCTGTATACCACAAGGATCGTATCATCATCGATGAACAACGTCTGCGCCGCAAACTGGACGACCTGCTGTGCGTCATAATGAGATCGACAGCCGGTGATCTTCATATCCGCATAGCGGGAATGACTGCCAAGATCCAGGAAATTCTTGAATAAGACTTTGTTTAAAAACAGTCCGGGTGGAACGATCTTGTAATCAAAGTACGCGTACAGATCCCTGCAAGCCTCGCCGAATGTTTTGGTCGGCTCCTGCTCCAATTCGTCGGTCACTACTTTTTCGATCTCCATATATAATGCGGAGCAAATGGCGAAATTGTCGCAGTCGTTGAAGGGTAACGCCGTATAAGGTAACTCGCCGAAATCATGTACGTAGTCAAATGTCCGGTACATGGGAACCACCCTCTTTCTGCTGTCTCTGTCTGGAGTATAGCACATTTTTACAGATAAATCCACCAATTTTCTTGCCTTTTTTGTGAATAATTTATGTATTTCACCACTTTTTCGGTTTTTGTGGAACAGAAGCCCGCGTCCGCGGCGATTCGCGGTTGCCAAATCCGGCGCGACCCGTTATAATGAGAGGCGAAAGGCAGGTGCGGCGCATGACGACGGTACTGTTCGCTTCCCCCCGCGAAAACGGCGTGACGGACGCGGTGACGCGCGTCTTTCTGGACGGCAGGGACGCCGTCTTCTTCGATCTGTACGCGCTTTCGCCCGCGCCCTGCACAGCCTGCAATTTCTGCGAGGGCGCAGCCCGGTGCGCGAAGCGCGATCTGGACGGCGTATTCGACGCGATCCGGCGGTCCGACCGGCTGGTGATCGCCTCGCCGGTCTACAACTATTCCTTCCCCGCCCCGATGAAGGCGTTTTTCGACCGGCTGCAGGTGTTCTACCACCACCCGGCCGCCCCGGATCCCGGCCGCCGCTGCGCGCTGCTCCTGTGCGCCGGCCGCACGGGGGTGTACGCCTCCGATCTGATGCGCCGCCAGACCCGCGTCGCCGCGGAAGAGCTCGGCTTCTGCCTGACGGACGTCTTCCTCAAACCCGGCACGGACGCCGAAAGCGGCCTCACTCCGTCGGAGGAAGCCGCTCTGCGTGAACTCTCAGCCGGTTTTTTTATTCCAGCGTCTTGATCTCGTAGTCCCCGCGCAGCAGGAGCCGTCGGAGCGCCCGGCTGTCCCGGGGCAGCTCGCTTACGTAAATGCCGCCGTGCGCCAGATCCTCCTCCTTGTGGAAATCGGAGCCGGACGTGGGGATCAGCTTGAAGCGCTTTGCCCACTGCGCCGCGACCCAGTTCCGGGAGTCGTGCCCCTTGTTGCCGTTAAAAACCTCCATCCCGTCGATGAGGCGCGGATCCGTCACCGTCATATCGTTCCGGAAGGGATGGGCCTGCACGATCGTCAGGCTCTTTTCTGTGGCCAGCTCCTTGAATTTCTTCAGCGGCAGGCGCGTGAACCACTCGTTTTCATAGAGGAATTCCTCCGTCACGCCGAAGATCAGGTAGTCGTTCCCGTTCTGCTCGAAGCGCAGCTCCATGCCCAGCATGACGCTGAAGCGTTCATCCGCCAGCGGCAGCGCCGCGCGGTAGCCCCGCAGGTAGTAGTCGATCTTTTCCCGCCAGGTTTCGCCCGGATAGCTGTCGGTCAGATATCCGGTGGAGATATGATCCGTCACCATCACGCCGCTGTAGCCGGCTTCCTTATAGAGCGAAACGCCCTTGACGGCGGGCACGCGGCCGCAGGGGCTCACCTCGTCGGTGTGAAAATGCGTTTCGATACAATACTTCATGCGTATCACGTCCTTCGCTGTTTATTATACGCGAAAACGCCGAAAATGCAAGGGCGCGGAAAGAAGTCCCGGCAGGCCCGCGGCCGCGGAACTGCGCGAAAAAACCGGGCCGGTCGATCGGACCGGTCCGGCGGTTTCATTTTACGGTGTTCTGTCAGCATCCCGGCAGCCGGAAGGAAAACAGGGAGGCAAAGAAGTCCTTGATTTTTTGCAGCATCTCCTTCAGCTTCCATCGTTTTTTTCATTGCGCGCTGGCGCGGATCGGCGGCGGAACGGCTCCGCCGGAAACGCGCTTCAGCGCTGTTTTCTTTTTTGATATTATCGCAGACCGGGACGCAAGTCAAGATATTTCTTTTAACGATTTTCTGTCCCGTTCCGCGGGCCGGGATACGGGACAAAAGCGCCGCGGACGCCCCGAAGTATTTTTACAGGGAAACCGCCGATTTCGCGCAACTTGCTGTTGCAATCTTTTTGACGATTTGTTATGATAGAGATTGAAATTTATCCGAAAACGGAGGCAATCACCATGAGAATCCTGAAAGCGGCCGTCATCGGCGTCGGCGGAATCAGTCACGAGCATATCACCGGGTACCAGAACAACCCGAACACAGAGGTCTACGCGTTCTGCGACATCAACGAGCAGCGCCTTTATGAAAAGGCCGACCGCTACGGCGTGCCCCATGAACGGTGCTTCACCGACAAGGACGAGATGCTCCGCGCCCTGCCGGAGATCGATATCGTTTCGGTCACCACGTGGAACAGCGCCCACGCCGAATGCACCATCGCCGCGCTCAACGCCGGCAAGGACGTGATCTGCGAGAAGCCCATGGCGCTCAACGCCGAGCAGGCCGCCGAGATGCAGGCCGCCGCCGAGCGAAACGGCAGACTGCTGCAGATCGGCTTTGTGCGCCGCTTCGGCAACGACTGCCGCACGGTCAAGGATTTCATCGACGCCGGCGACTTCGGCGAGCTCTACTACGCGAAGGCCACCTATCTGCGGCGCAACGGCAACCCCGGCGGCTGGTTCGGCGACAAGTCCCGCTCCGGCGGCGGACCGCTCATCGACCTGGGCGTGCACGTCATCGACCTGGTGCGCTACCTCATGGGCAAGCCCATGCCCGTGAGCGTCTACGCCGCCACCTTCCAGAAGCTCTTCAACCGTCCCGGCATCGTCACAAGCGGCGGCTGGCACGCGGCGGACCGCGCGCAGAACGACGTCTGCGACGTGGAGGATCTGGCGACCGCGCTGATCCGCTTCGACAACGGCGCCGTCCTGTCCATCGAAGCCGCCTTCAGCCTGAATCTCGAGCACGACGAGGGCGACATCCAGCTCTTCGGCACCAAGGCCGGCTGCAAGCTCGACCCGCAGGTGAAGATCTATACCCAGATGAACAACTATCTGGTCAACGTGGGCTTTGACAACGACACCGCGCTGTCCTTCCGCGGCCTCTTCCAGAACGAGATGGATCACTTCATCGACTGCGCGCTGGGCAACACAGCGTGCATCGCGCCGGCTGAGGACGGCGTCGTCCTGATGAAGATCCTCGACGCCTGCTACGAGTCCGCGCGGACGGGACACGAGGTGCTGATCTGACCCCATGCGGTCCAGTACGAAAACGGCGCTGGGCGGCATCGTCGCGGCGCTGTCGGTGACGCTGATGCTGCTGTCCGCGGTCGTCCCCTTCCTGGAGTACGCGCTGCCGGCGTTCTCCGGCGCGCTGCTTCTGCTGCTCGTCATCGAGCTGGGCAGGGGCTGGGCGTTCGGCGCGTATCTGAGCGTGAGCATCCTGTCGCTGATCATGCTGACCAACAAGGAGGCCGCCATGATGTACGTGGCGTTCTTCGGCTGGTATCCCGTCATCAAGCAGTCGCTTGAGCGCGTCCTGCGCCTGAAACCGCTCGCGTGGCTCGTGAAGATCGTGATCTTCGCCTGCTCCATGGTCGCCGCGTATTTCATCCTCATCAAGCTGTTCGGCATGCGCATTGAGGATCTGACAGACCACGGGCTGAAGGGGCTGCTGGGTCTGCTCGGCATGGCGGTCGTGATGTTCGTCGTACTGGATGTGTGCATGAGCCGCCTGATCCTCCTCTACGAGCGCCGCTGGCAGAAGAAGTTCCGCAAGCTCTTCGGACGCAAGGACTGACGGCGCAGGGAAACCGTTCAAAACAACAGGGAGCCTTCCGAAAGCGAAGGTTCCCTTTTATTCGTCGTGATATCAAGTCTCTTCCCCGGACGCGGTCTTTGTGAAGCCTGCCTGTTCCCCGCGCCTGAACCGGATCCGCCGCCGGTTTACTCCGCGCTTTATCCTGATATTCCACAAATTTAAGTGCGCGTTTTATCCGGATATTCCACAAATTGAAATGCGCGTTTTATCCGGTTTTCCGCCGTTTTTATATTGCGTTTTATCCGACGGCGTGCTATAATGTCCTCGAAAGTGAGGGAGCCGCAATGTTTCAGAGAAAAATATAC
>ONWP01000361.1 GCA_900321595.1 uncultured Eubacteriales bacterium | reverse complement strand
ATGTAACAGCAGTTCTCTCCGTAAATGTAAAGTTTATCGCTTGCTTCTACGGCTTCGACCAGTTCGACGGCCTCCGCCATCGTTTGGACGGGGAGCAGCTCGCTGAATACGTTGCGGCCGGCCTTCAGCGCCCTGATCGCGAGCGGCGCGTGCTGATTCGCGTAATTTGCGAGTACGACGATATCCATATCGTGGGTGAGAAATGTGTCGAAATCACTGTAGAGCGCAACGCCGGAATCGCCGAATTTCTGCCGGATCTCCTCCAGACATACCGGGTCGCTGTCACAGACCGCGACAAGCTCGGCGCCGCTGTACCTGCGGCAGAATTCCATAATGGTCTTGCCGCGTCCGGCGCCAAGCACGCCGAAGCGTACCGGGGGATCGGGGCGATCCTTCCGGATCATCCTGTAAGGCGTGCCGTCCTCATACAGCATCTGTACGGATTCCAGATCCGTTTGCCGCAGGAACTGCTCCCAGCGAAACTGCATCCGGTAATCGTATTCGACAGGCAGAAACCCGGCGCGCAGATAGCTCCTGACCGCGGCGACTCGTTTTTCATCTGTCGTCAACTGGATCAAACGCGGGTTCCGCGGCAGCAGGAGCCGCAGTACGGCGTTTGTCAGGTATTTCGACAACCCTTTCCCGCGGTAATCCTCCCGGATCCCGACCATATGAAGGTCGCCGATGTTCGTCTTTTCGTATACAAATCCGGTTGCCGTCCCGACGTGCTCTCCGTTGTGATCCAGGAACAGGATGTCGCGTTCCGGGACGATCTCCGGGATCGCAAGGATCGAATCGCGGTAGGCCTCCTCATCTGTCTGCCCTTCGATCAGGCGACCGTTTCTGAGACAGTCGCACCAGGCGTGCAGATCGCGCGTCGGGTCAAAGGCGCTGATGCTGTAGCCGGGCGGCAGCGGATCGTCCGGTATTGCAAACGTCGGCAGAAAATACATCTTCAGTTGTTCCATGGTATTTGCTCCTTGTAAAGTGATTGGCTTGACAGAATCGTTGTCAAAAAATGGTTCGCAATTTTGGCAAACTTGCTAATTTACAGCTTCCAATTTGTTTGATATGATAAATAGCAAGTATTGGAGGTGCGGAGATGAGAATCCGGAGAATTACATCCATATTGCTGAGTCTGTTGATGCTCCTGTGCGTTCTGACTGTACCGGCGTCTGTCGCGACGGCGGATGACGAGAATGTCAAAAACGTCATCTACATGATCGGCGACGGCATGGGCGAGAACCATCTGCTCTTAGCCAGAGAACAGGGATACGATCTGTTTATGGATACGACTTACGATCTGCGCGGACAGCAGCGGACGCGCTCCTTCTCGAGCGCGGTCACGGACAGCGCGGCCGGCGCGACTGCGCTCTCGTGCGGCGTGCGCACAACGAACCGGTATCTCGGCGTCTATGCCTTCGATCCGTTCGGCGTGTTCGTACAGGCGCGTTCGATCACGGAAAATGCGATCCGGCACGGGATGCGTACCGGGATCGTGACGACAGACGGCACCACCGGCGCGACGCCGGCCGGTTTCTCTGTTCACGTACAGGACCGCGGCAAGGGGGAGAAGATCACAAAGCAGCAGCTCAACTCAGACATCGATCTGATCTGGGGCGCCGCGTGTGAGGAAGTGCAGGAGGCCGACGTCAAGGCAAAGGGCTGGACGTACGTGACCACGAAGGACGAGATGAACGCCCTTACGCCCGGCGAGCGCAGCTTCGCCCAGTTCAGCTGGGATACCTGGCGGCTGAATGTGCCGGAGGGCGACGCGTCGCCGACGCTTGCGGAAATGACCGTCAAGGCGCTTGAGCTGCTCGATTACAACAACGAGCGCGGCTTCTTCATCATGATCGAGGGCGCGCACATCGATAAGAACTCTCATCGGACGGAGGAAGGCGAGCACTTCGACGCGAAGGTAAAGGACGCCGCGGAAGCCGTCAAAGGCTTTGACAACGCGATCCGCGCCGCAGTGGAATTCGCGCGTCAGGACGGCAATACGATCGTTGTCGTCACAGCCGACCATGAGACCGGCGACCTGTATCCGGAAAACGGCGTCTATACGTTCCACAGCGGCAGTCATACCGGGAAGAATGTGCCGGTGCTGGTCTGGGGCTGCGACGATCTGATCGCGCCGGGCAGCGTGATCGACAATAAGGACATCCCCGTGCTGCTGGCTGAGCGCCTCGGCTGGGAATCTGAAGAGCTTCCGCACGCCGACGCAGGTTTGATGTTCGGCTGGATGCGCAAGCTGTTCCGCTCATGACGTCAGTTCTCAGTCAGACCTAACATCTCGATCAGTTTCAATCGCTCGTCTGCGGTCCGTGCGGCTGCGGCGGGCGATTTTCTTCGTTTCGCGACGTCGACCCCGTAGGAGGCCAGCCGTCTGACGTAGGCGACCGGCAGCAGATACGGTCTTTTTTTAAGAAACGGATACTTTTTTCTCATATAGTCCGCTTCCGGGAAAAGGCTCTGCCGGATGCCGGACGATCCGCGCACCGCGTACTGCGTCAGACGCGCGGTCTGCTTGCGATCGGGTTCCGCGGCGCCGTAGACGCCTGCGCGAAGCGCGTCCTCCAGAAGCGCGCGGGCCGGTTCCGGCGTATACGTGCAGACGCTTTCGATCCCGAACGCGATTTCGCCCGCGCCGAATACT
>ONWP01000400.1 GCA_900321595.1 uncultured Eubacteriales bacterium | reverse complement strand
CAACAGTCCCATGGTCTTCTCTCCTTTTCATCAAATCGTCCGCGGCGATCCGCCGCGCATTTGTCCGACTCCGCTACCCTCTGGCTTCGCTGCGCCGCAAAAGCAGCCGCTCCTCCGTCGCCCATTGGTCCAGGCAGTCGGTGAACGCCCGCAGCGCGCCCGGCGCGCCCTCTGGCAGCTTCGATTCGTAATAGATCCGGACGGTCTCCCACTTCCGGGCTCCGTCGCCGCCGAAAACGAGCGTGACGTCGGTGGTCAGGCCGTCCAGCACGACGTTGTCCGGATCCGGGGGAAGGTCGTCCCACGCGGTCATTCCATACCGGTCTATGATGGCCCGAAGCTGCGCCAGAGCGTCCTCGTCCGCCCGGTAGACGCACACGGTATAGGGCTGATAATAGATATCGGAAGTATATACGGTGAGCCGCAGCGCGCCGGTTTCGTCGGCGCGGAGGATCGTCCTGTAAGAGCCGCCCGGCCTGTTTCCGCCGCTCTCCCGGCGGACCTCCGTGAGCGGGCCGTACGGCGTCTTGCGATGCAAACCAGAATCCATCGTTTCCTTCTTTCTCCGCTGCGCGGGGAAGGGTGCGCGCTCAGAGGCTGTCCAGCATCGCCGCGAGATAGCTCTCGCTGGCGGAAGCGAAGAGGAAGGCGTCCACAAGGCCGTTCTGCTTGGCCTTTTTGACCTCCTCGGCAAGCTTCCTGTCCGCGATCTCGTCCACGATCAGCACGATGCGGCACTCCGGCACGTCGCGCCGGACGCTCTCGCGGATCTTCAGCCGTTCCTCCAGATCCCAGGGCGTATACCCGGTGACCTCCAGCAGCAGCGCGTAGGGCTTGAGCAGGCGGCAGGCCGCCGCCGTTTCCTCCGGCTTCGGGGAGATGACGACCTGATATTCAGTCAGCTCCTGCACCAGCGCCCGCCGCACGGTCCCGGCGTACAGCCCGCTCTGCATATCCAGTATGACGGTTCTCAAACGCGTCACTCTCTTTCTTCCTGTTTCCCGCTGATCTTGCTCATCCGGCGCCGACCGACACGAACACGTCGTCCAGCGTTCCGAAGTTGTCCAGACGCATGTCGTCGGCAAAGCGGTCGATGGCAAAGCGCACCACGCGCCCGTCCTCGGTGATGAAATCCAGCCAGCTCTCCATGTCCGTCTGACAGGGACGCAGCCGCTCCCCGGCGACGAGCGTCCACATGCCGCCCGACGCCGCGGCGTCGTCCCGGTTTGCGGGGTTGTAGCGTCCGCCCTCCCGGAGCGCCGTCCAGGTGCCGCTGAGGTCATAGACGTCGCCGAGGCGCTGCGGCAGGCCGCTCGAGCGGTCCGCGCTGTAGAGCGTGTAAGGCTGCATCATCACGGCGGCGCTTGCGATCGGCGCGTTGACGTTCATGGACATCCCGTCCGGATCCAGCAGCGTGTCGGGTCGCAGCGCAACGCCCAGCGGCTCAGAAGAGCGTTTGATCTCCGTCACCTTGTCCGCTTGCACCCGGTAGACCTTTGTCAGCTGGGACAGATCTCCTGTCGGCACGCGCAGGTAAATGTAGTAATCCTCCCCCGCGAACACCAGCCAGCAGTCCGGCGCGTGGCCGCGGAAGGCCTCCACGTACGCGCCGCCCTCCGTGTTCTCGTTGAGGATGACCTCCCAGATCACGTCCTCCGTGTCCGCGCCCTGAGAGCTGCGGATACGGAAGCAGTCGCTCGTGTCGCCGCGCCAGTAGACCGTGTCGTTGTCCACCGGGATCATCCATCTGGCCGGCGCGGGGGTGTAAAGCGCCCGGATCAGATCGGGGTTGAGCACATAGGAGAGCGTGACGTGCTGCCCGCCCGGCTCGTCGCTGAGCACGTATTCGTTGGCGAAGACGTGCACGCAGCCGTAGCCGAGGGCAAAGCAGAGATTGCCGTCGTCGCTCTCGACGCTCTGGCGGATGAAGTCCAGCGCGTCGTCATAAAAGGTCTGCTGCGGATAATTGCTTTCCAGCTCCATGAGCAGCAGGCTCGGCAGGT
>ONWP01000359.1 GCA_900321595.1 uncultured Eubacteriales bacterium | reverse complement strand
GATAACGGCAAGGAACAATGATAGAATCGCCTTTTTCGACATGGGGAACCTCCTGTTGGCTGAATCGTTTGTATCGTTTTATTTCGGTTATTCACTTTACCCGATGCCAGTATAACAGATTCTGCATTATTTTTCAACTGAATTAAAACAGCCGCGCACACGGCGCGCGCTTTCGCGATATTGACAAGTCTTGTAAAGAAGTGTATAATTTTCTAAACAAGACGAGGAAGGATGCGAGACCGCATGATCCCATTGCCGGATGACCTGAACGAGCAGCAGCGCGAGGCCGTCACCGCGACGGAGGGGTACGTGCGCGTGGTGGCCGGCGCGGGCTCGGGCAAGACCCGGTGCCTGACGCGGCGCTTCGCGTACCTCATCAACGAGCTGGGCATCCTGCCCGGCAACATCCTGTGCGTCACCTTCACGAATAAGGCCGCGAACGAGATGCGCGCGCGCATCCACGACCTGACCGGCGACCACGACGTGGGCTACGTCAACACCTTCCACGGCTTCTGCGTCACGGTCCTGCGGGAGGATATCCACGCGGTGTGGTACCCGGCCGGCTTTCTGGTGCTCGACAACAGCGACATCGACGACATCCTGCGACAGATCTACGAGGACCGCGGCCTGACCCTGCGGGACATGAGCTTTTCCCGCGCCCGGGACATGATCGAGATCCAGAAGCTGCTCAAAAAGCCCGACTACTACCTCGACATGATCGACATGTCGCTGGACACGCTCAAGCGCAAATACGACGAGGCGACCGAGCCGAAGGAGGTCATCTTCTACGGCTACCTGTACCATGAGAAGAAGGCGTTCGCCCTCGACTACAACGATCTGATCAAGTTCACGCTGTGCATCTTCGACCGGCACCCGGAGATCCGGCGGAAATGGCAGGAACGGCTCGAGTACATCATGATCGACGAGTTTCAGGATATCGACCCGCCCCAGTACCAGCTGATGCGGGTGCTGTGCGGCTACCACGGGAACCTGTTCATCGTCGGCGATCCGGATCAGACGATCTACACCTGGCGCGGCGCGCGGGTGGAGTACCTGCTGAACTTCGATCAGGAGTTCGCGAACGTGCGCACCGTCATGATGAACGACAACTACCGCTCCACGCCGCAGATCGTCGCCGCCGTCAACAGCCTGATCGACAAGAACACCGTCCGCATCCGAAAGAGCCTCTACCCCAACCGCACCGACGGGCCCGGCGTGCGCGTGCTCCACGGGGAGAACCCGGAGGACGAGGCCGCGAAGCTCGCGCGCGCTGTCGCCGCGCTCATTGAACAGGGCGTCGCGCGGCGCGACATCGCCGTGCTGTACCGCGCCAGGCACCTGACGCGCCCGGTGGAGGACGCGCTCATCCAGGCGAAGATCCCCTACCACATCTACGGCTCGGTGCAGTTTTTCGCCCGGAAGGAGATCAAGGACGCGCTCGCCTACATGCGCATGGCGGTCTGCCGGGACGACCTCTCCTTCCTGCGCACGGTCAATACGCCCAAGCGCAACGTGGGCAAGAGCCGCGTCGAGCGCATCCGCGGCTACGCCGCCGCGCACGGCTGCACGCTGTATCAGGCGCTGCAGGCGCTCGCGGACACGCCGGAATTCGCCGGGACGAAGGCGCACGCCTACATCCGGCTCATCGAGAAGTACGCGCAGGAGGCCGCCTCGATGACCGCCAGCGAGCTGCTGTCGCACATCCTCAACGACTCCGGCTACGAGCGCATGCTGCGCACAGAGGGCGCGCAGAACCGGCTGGACGATCTGGCGCAGCTCAAACAGGCGGTGATCGACTACGAGCAGACCTGCGGCGAGGAGTGCACGCCGGAATACTACCTGACCCGCGTCGCGCTCTTCTCAGACGCGGACGCGCCGAAGGACGAGGACGCGGTGAAGCTCATGACCATCCACGCCGCGAAGGGGCTGGAATTCGACCACGTCTTCCTCATCGGCATGAACGAGGGCGTCTTCCCCTCCGACCGGGTGAAGACCTTCGAGGCCATGGAGGAGGAGCGCCGGCTCGCCTTCGTCGCCATGACCCGGGCCCGGCGGACGCTGACGCTCACCGAGGCCGACGGCCGGACGTTCGACAACGCGCCGCGATACCCGTCCCGGTTTCTTCTGGACATCGACGGCGACCTGCTCGAATACGACGAGCCGCCCGCGGACAGCCTTGTCCGCGACGCGCGGGAATACATCCGTCTGCGCACCGAACGGCTCGAGAGCGCCGACAGGACGCTGCCCTTCGGCGAGGGACAGCGCGTGCGGCACCCGGTGCTCGGCGAGGGCACGATCCTGGACGCCGACCCGCAGAAAAACACCTATACCGTGCAGTTTGACGCGCTCCCCACCCCGCGGAAGATCAACGCGAAGGCGAAGCTCGAAGCGGCGGACTGAGGGCGGCAAACGCCCCTCCCGCCGGCTTTTCCCTCATGAAATGTGCAGATCGGCCCGTAATTCGCTCATGAAATGTGCAAATCGGCCCGTAATTCGCTCATGAAATGTGCAAACCGGCTTGAAATTCGCTCATGAAATGTGCAAGACAACATACAGGCGCCCGGAAGCGATCCGCTGCGGGCGCTGTTTTTTTGCGGTTTCAAAAAACAAGAGGTCTTGCATTTGCTTATTAAATATGGTAGCAAAGACAGAGCAATCAAAATATGAATACGACACAGGAGAAAACAAAGATATTTGGAAATTCTTCAGTATGTCGGATTTATGTGAGATCATCCTGTACGGCAATAATTGGTCTATG
>ONWP01000356.1 GCA_900321595.1 uncultured Eubacteriales bacterium | reverse complement strand
TCCGGGAAATGCTATGTCTATGCGCGCGATACTTCAACAATCATAAAGTGCTACACAAGCGACGGCGAGTTCCGCCAGCTTGACATTCTCGACGAATCTGGCGAGGTTACTTCATCCATGACTTTTGATGTGTTCTCCACAACCTACCCGGCTGACATGTTCTCCTTAAAGGGATATACGAAAACATCGTTCGGGAACCTGTTCCTTGATGTAGCAGAAGCGCCATGACCTGTCCGAATTGCGGTAAAACCATCGGCGACGACGTCAAATTCTGCCCCTGGTGCGGCGTGGAATTCTTAGACGAGCCGCAGCCCTGGGTGCAGGTGCAGCCGGAGCCGGTCGACAGCGCGGATCCGCCCTATCAGCAGAGCGCGTATCCGCAGCAGCCCGGCGCTTACGCGCAGCAGCCGCAGGCGGCGCCCGCCTCCAGCCGGTCGAAGTGGCCGCTGATCGTCGTGTGCGCCGTCGTGATCGCGGCCGTGGTCGCCGCGGTCGGCGTGCTGGTCTGGGCCTTCAAGAGCGGCAGGCTCGGCGCGAAGGAATACGTCACCGACGCCATGGGCTCGACCGTCGCCGTCGGAACGGGTGACGTGACGATCAGCGTGCGTGATCCGGACGGCTCCGTCCGCCAGATCAAGAGCGACTCCGACCTGATGGAGTACGCCGACATCCTGACCGAATACACCGCCGTGATGAACGATCTCAAGGCGAGCGCGCCCGGCTTCACCAAGACCCGCTGGCAGGATCTGCCCGCTGACAAGCAGTCGCTGGGCGGCCTCGGCGGCCTGGTGCTGCCCATCATCGAGAAGCACGTCACCGGCAAGGACGCGAAGGAGGCGGAGTCCTTCCCGAGCGGCAACGCCGACGAGCTGCCGCTGCTGGGCAGTATGCACGGCTGTCTGCTCACCGACCCGACGAAGATCAAAAACGCCTACTGCGAGGTGCTCGAGGACGGATACTACCAGATCGTCATGACGCTCGTGGACGAGGCCGATCCCACGCCGCTTTCCGCCGGCGCCGACTCCACGTCCAGCGTCATCAGCAGCGTCTTCTACCCCTTCAGCGTGCAGAACATGATCTCCTCCGTGGCGTCACTGGCCCTGACGGATATCTCTTTCCTCTATACGGACTGCACGGTGACGCTGGTGTACGCGCCGAAATCCCACCAGGTCAGGCGCGTTTACATGAATATGAACATCGACGTGAGCGCCTCCAGCGGTCTGGGCAGCATCAGCGCCCGCATTGTTGACAACACGGAATATACAGATTTTGTTTATTAAGAACAAACACCACGCCGAAATGTGATGAAATTGTCACAAAACTTGAAAAAAACTGCAATAGACGCATTTGTCTATTGCTTTTTTTTATTTTGTGGAGTATACTGTTTCCGACTGAATATGAGGACCTGTGGAACGCAATACTCGAGGGTTGCAGATCCCTTCAGGAAATGATCACAGAAATAACGTTACGGAGGAATTTCACGATGAAGACAACGTGCAAGAGACTTGTAAGCGTACTGCTTATCCTGACGCTGGCGCTTACGGCTGTTTTCGCGGTCACGGCGTCTGCGGACGACGTCAAGCGCGACATCTACCTGCTGCTGGATGTTTCCGGCACCATGACCGGCAAGCACATGGATCGCCTCAAGGCCGATTCCAAGCAGCTCTCTGAGAGCCTGCTGAACGGCGCGAACGGCGACAACCGGATCTGCATCATCGCTTTCAACGACAAAGCGACCGTGTACGATTTCTCGAATGACTACGCGGCCGTCGCCGCCACCATCGACAGCCTGTCCGCGAGCGGCAAGGCCGATATCAATAAGGCGCTCGAGGCCGTGAAGGCCACCGCCGCGAACATCGGCGATCCCGACGCCCAGCGCCATGTGGTCGTGATGAGCGACGCTGTGCTGACCGCCGGCGAGAAGTCCAAGAGCGGCAAGTATAAGCTCACCGACAGCGTGCTGTACTACCAGCTGGCCAACAAGGCGTACGACACCGCCGAAAAGATGTGGCCGGAATACGCGATCTACACCGTCGGCGTGACGCTGTGCTTCGGCGGCACCGAGTTCAAGTTCCGTCAGCGCTTCCTCAAGGACATCGAGAACAACCTGTTCCAGGAGGAGTTCAACCATGACGAGCTGCTCAACGCCATCCTGAACGGCAAGTATTCTCCCGCGCCGGAGACCGAGCCCCCCACGGAGCCCGAATCCACCACCGCGAAGCCCGCTGACGGCGAGACCACCACCGCGAAGCCCGACGAGACCAAGAAGGGCGGACTCGACATCAAGCTGCCCGACATCACCCTCCCCGACATCAAGGCCAAGTGCAAGGATTTCTGCGATGACCTGATCGGCAAGGTCAAGGGCCTCATCCCCGGCGGCAAGAGCAAGGACTCCGGCAGCACGGAGACCAAGTCCAGCGTCGCGCAGACCGGCACCAGCAAGACCGCGATCGCGGTCGCGGCCGTCGTCATGGTCGGCGCAGCGACCTTCGTCGCCACCAAGAAGCACGAGAAGTAAACGAACCTTTCTTATACCGAAAGAGCTGTCCTCCGGGGCAGCTTTTTTCTTCGGCTGCCGCACCGGCGCGACATCTGACGCCGGCCGCGGAAAACACTGTTGACAAGCTGCGCGCGTCATGATAAGCTGATCGCAGAATGATCAGAGGAGGCAGACGACATGAAAATAAACAGCGCGTTTCTGACACAGACGGATCTGCTCGCCGTCGAGCGGGGCGACAGCAATTACATCAACAACAAGGGCGCCTCGCTTTACGGGGACGGTCTCTACCCGGACGCGGTCGAGTATTACCGGCTCGCGGCCGCGATGGGCAATGTCGACGCGGTCTCGAATCTGGGGTACTGTTACCTCTACGGGCGGTCCCTCGAGCCCGACACGACGCTCGCGATCGCCTACTTCAGGAACGCCGCGAACCGCGGATGCGTCGACGCCGCGTATAAGCTCGGCGACATCTATTCCCGGGACAAGTGGGTCGAAAAGGACCCGGAGCTGTCCGTCTACTACTACCGCCTTGCCGCGAGCCTGCTCGTCCGGGGCAAGTGGGAGGATTATAACCAGATCCTCTGGAACGACGAGCTGCCGCAGTATCCGAGTCTCTGTTTCGCGCTCGGCCGCGAG
>ONWP01000353.1 GCA_900321595.1 uncultured Eubacteriales bacterium | reverse complement strand
GCGTTCTTCGCCTCCTCCAAAGGGATATTGGAAAGGTATTGATGTCTCATAAAAACAACCTGTAAAGCTCTGTTTCAGCGCCTGCGGGCAGTCCCTCGCTTTCCCGGGGGATGCGCAGGATGCAGTTGCTCCGCGTCAGAACGGAGATGATCCCGGATTTCGTATGGATCGGCGCGACGGAGCCGTCCGGGGCGAGCGTCGCGCAGCAGAATTCCTCTCTGCCGTGATTGGACGGAATGTTGACGGCGGTTTTGCCGACGCGAAACGGCGCGTCCGGCGGCACCGCGTAAGAGGCGCGGAAGTATTCCGCGAAGACCAGCCGCAGCACGAAATACGCGGCCAGCGGGTGGCCGGGAAGCCCGAAGACAGGTTTGCCGCCGAGCAGACCGAGGATCGTCGGCTTGCCCGGTTTCATGGCAAGTCCGTGAAACAGGACCTCGCCCAGCTCGTCCAGTACGCTGACGGTCAGATCCCGCATGCCGGCGCTCGAACCGCCGGAGACAAACACCGCGTCATGGGTTTCGGCGGCGGACCGGATCGCGTCGCGGATCGCGCCGCGGTCGTCCGGCAGCGCGGGAAAAACGTCGGCTGCGCAGCCCATCGCGGAAAGTGACGACGCCAGCAGATCCGAATTGACGTCACGGATCTGACCCGGCGCGGGCGCGCCCCGCGTGAGCTCGTCGCCCGTGGAGAGCACGGCGGCGCTGCACGGACGGAAAACCTCGACCCGCTCGATCCCCAGCGCGGCCAGCACGCCGACGGAGGCGGGCGTCATGCGCGCGCCCGGCGTCAGCACGATATCGCCCGCGCGCACGTCGGCGCCGCGGACCGTGATGTTTTCGCCGGGGGACACGGCTTTGTAGACGAGGCACAGCCCCTGCGTCTCGTCCGTGTGCTCGACCATGACGGCTGCGTCCGCGCCCTGCGGCAGCATCCCGCCGGTGGAGATGCGGAAGCACTGGCCGGATCGGATGGCGCCGGCGGCCTGTCCCATTGCGATCTCACCGATCACGTCCAGCTGCGACGGCATGGCGTCCGAAGCGCCGTAGGTGTCCCGCGCCAGCACGGCGTAGCCGTCCACGGTCGTCCGGTCAAAGCCGGGCACGTCTTCCGCGGCGCGAACAGGGGCGGCGAGGTAGCGGCCGAGCGCGTCCGCCGTCGGGATCGTTTCCGTCGCGGTCTCGCGGTTTTGCGCCAGCGCGCGCACCATGCGCACCGCTTCCTCCCGGGTGATGACGTTCAGCATGAGACCCTCCAGTCCGCGAGGAACCGTTCGGCCGCCTCGCTCTGCGTCTGTGTCAGGATGTCGTCCGGCGCGCCGTCCGCGGCGATCTCGCCCTCGTGCAGGACCAGCAGGCGATCCGCGTGGCGAAGCGCGACGCCCGGCGCGTGTGTGGACAGGATGACGCTGCAGCCGGTGCGGTCCCTGTAATCCTTGATCAGCGACATCATCACCTGCGTGCCGCGCGCGTCGCAGGCGCTGGTGGGTTCGTCAAGCAGCAGAAGCTGTCCCCGCCGCATCAGGACGCGGCACAGCGCCAGGCGCTGCAGCTCTCCGCCGGAGAGGGACTTCGCCTTGCTCCCGGCGAGGGAGGAGAGTCCGGCTTTCTCGAGCAGTTCCTTCGCCTCGTTTTTGCCGCCGCGCTGCCCGATCAGCAGATTCCGCAAAACGGTGCCGCGAAAGGCGTAGGACGTCTGCGGCAGGTAGAGCGCGTCCGCGGGGCGGTTGACCGCGCCGGCGTCCGGCTTCGTCAGACCCGCCAGAACGCGAAGCAGCGTCGTCTTGCCGCTGCCGTTCGCGCCCGCCACGGCCAGGAGCTGCCCGTCCGGCACGTCCAGCGACGCGATGCGCAGCACGCAGCGGTCGCCGTAGTGTTTCGTTAAACCCCGGAGCTCAACCATCGGCAGGCTCCTTTGTCAGGAAGGATGCCGCCACGTTGACGACGAACGCGATCGCCAGCAGGATGATCCCCAGCGCCAGCGCGCGCACCATGCGCACCGCTTCCTCCCGGGTGATGACG
>ONWP01000352.1 GCA_900321595.1 uncultured Eubacteriales bacterium | reverse complement strand
CCGTTGCCGGAGGACCGGTGACTGGTGTCGCCCTGATAGAATTTATCGAAGACGTGCAGCCGCGTCGCGTCGTCCATGCCGATGCCGTTGTCCGTGACGGAAACCGTCACCCACGCGCTGTCCGCATGACAGGAGACCGCGATGCGTCCGCCCGCCGGCGTGAACTTCACGGCGTTGGACAGGATATTCGACCAGATGTGCGAGAGCATGTCCTCATTCGACCGGTAGACGACCTCGTCCAGATCCAGGTCCAGCTCGATGTCCTTCGCGGTCCACTCCTTTTCCAGCATCAGGATGCATCCGCGCAGCTGCTCGTCCAGATAGAATTCGCGCTTGTCCGTGACGATCTGCTGATTCTCAAACCGGGTCAGCAGCAGGACGTTGCGGCTCATGGCCGCCAGCCGGTCCGATTCCGCGATGATGACGTCGGCGTACTGCGCGCGCTCCTGCGGCGTCAGCTCGTCGTTTTTGAGCTGGTACGCGTAGCCCCGCACCGCCAGGATCGGGGTCTTGAATTCGTGTGAAAAATTATTGATGAAATCGTTGCGGAACAGCTCGATGGAGCCCAGCTCCCGCGTCATATCGTTGAAGGCGGTCTCCAGCTCCCGGATGTCCGAGGCGCCCGAGCCGGTGTCCACGCGCACCGTGTAGTCGCCCCTGGCGACCTGTCCCAGCGCGTCGGAAAGCGTGTGGATGGGCTTCATCAGATTCCGGCTGATGAGCAGGAAGATCACCGACCCGATGATCGAGCTCAGGATCAGAGAGACGCCGACGAAAAAGACCGTCCCCCGGGTGATGATGGTGGTCACGCGCATCTGATTGATGAGCAGGAATATGATCATGGCGATGCCGCCGGAGCCGATGATCGTGAAGAACACCGCCATGGTGACGGCCGCCTGCAGCGACAGATTGCGTTTCACGCGAAGACCTCCTTTAATATGTGGCCTTGTATCCCAGCCCCCGGATCGTGACGATCTTAAAATCCGGATTGTCCCGGAACTTTTCCCGCAGCCGGTTGATATGCACGTCCACGGTGCGCTCATCCGTATCGGTATCCATATCCCAAAGCTCGTCCATCAGCTGCCGCCGGGTAAAGATCTTGTCCTTATAGGAAAGCAGCTGGAACAGCAGCAGAAACTCCTTCTGCGGCAGCAGGATCGATCCCGCCGGGCTCGTTACCGTCAGGGTGTCGTGATCCAGGACGGTGTCCCCCACCGTGATGCGATGGGAGGAGACGATGTGCGACCGGCGCAGCAGCGCCGCGATGCGCAGCAGCAGCTCGTTTTCGTCCACGGGCTTGACCATGTAATCGTCCGTCCCGGCCAGAAAGCCCTCGCGCTTGTCGGGCTGGCTTTCCCGCGCCGTGACCATCAGGATCGGCGTCTCCCAGCCCGCCGCACGCAGCGTGCGGGTGAATTCGAAGCCGTCCATGCCCGGCATCATCACGTCGAGCACGATCAGATCTACGTGGATCCGGTCAAGCTGATCCATGGCGTCGAGCCCGTCGCACGCCGTCACCACGTCATATCGATTCTGCCGCAGCAGTTTTTCCGTCAGTTTTCTGGCGTTCTCATTGTCGTCCACGACCATGATCCGCGTCATAAAGATCCCTCCCGATAAAACAGCGTCCCCTCCGCAGACAGAGGAGCCGCCGCGCCTGTCTCACGCAATGACGCCCAGCTTCCGCAGCTCGTCCAGAAACGCGCGGACGTCCGCCAGCAGCACTTCCCGCGGCGCGTCGTACACCTCCGTCAGCGCGTCCGCGACCGCCTGCGCGTCCGCGCAGGACGGCAGCAGCCGCCAGATGTCGGCGCCGGTTTCCGTCAGAGGAAACAGCCCGCGGTTTTCGCGCAGCGTCCGCCCCACCGGTACCAGCAGCCAGTCGTCCCCGATGTGCCGCAGCACGTATGTTCCGTTGATTTTCATGATACGTCCCGTCCCTGTCTGAAAAGCCTGAGCACTTCCTTCGTCATGGCGCACATGTACGGCGGCGTCTCGTCAAACCGGCCCGTCTCGCACAGGCACATCGCGGCGCAGACCTGGCAGTGTCGGTAATCCGGACAGGCTACGCAGTTCTGCGGCATCCGGATCGCGGCGGTCTCCGCCTTGAGACGCTCCCACGCGGCGGCAAAGCCGCCCGGCGCCAGCGGCACAGCGGGCTTCGTCAGCATCCCGCAGGGCAGCAGCCTGCCGTCCCACGTGACCCAGAACGCGCTTTTGCCCGCGCGGCAGCGCATGCGTCCGTCCGGCGCGCGGTCGTCCACGCACCCCTCTTCATCCGGCCGGATCAGGCCGTCGGCGATGGCGCGCATCCGCTGCGGACCGGAGCGAAGCGCCTGGATCCGGTAGTGCGCCGCGGCCGCGTCCCGCGCGGACGGCCGCAGATCGCAGTCCTCCCCGTGACAGGCCGCGCGCAGAGGCGGATAGATGTACGCCGTAGGCCGGACGATCGCGCCCAGCGAATCCGCCAGCGCCAGGATCTCCTCGATCTGACCGGCGTTGACCCGGTTCGCGATGAAGTTGACGGTCACCGGCACGTCCATTGCCCGCAACCGTCTGATCGCGCCGCAGACGTTGTCCAGCTGCCGCCTGCCGGTCACATATTCGTACACGTCGTCATCCGCGCCGTACAGCGAAACATTGACGCGCATCGGCGGATACCGGTCGAACAGATCATAGTGCGCGTCGGTCAGCAGCGAGCCGTTTGTATTGACGCTGATGAGGAAGCCCATCTGCGCCGTCGCCTCGTAGATCTCACAAAAATCGCTCCTGACCAGCGGCTCGCCGCCTGTCAGAAGCAGGTATAAAAGGCCCGCGTCGCGAGCCTCCCGCGCCAGCGCGATCCACTGTCCGGCGGACAGCTCGCCGTCGGACGTCTGCGCCGCGCCGTGCACGTAGCACATCCGGCAGTCGAAGTTGCATCGCGCCGTCAGCTCAAACGTGCCGTCCAGCGGTATGCCGGCTCTCGCGGCTCTGGCGTGATAATAGGCGCTGGTGACCGGCTCGACAGGTCGGTCAGCCATGGATCGACGTATCTTCCGGCACGACGATCTCCGCGAACAGGATCGCCGTATTCTCCGGATCGAAATGCCCCGCGACCGCCGCCGCGGAATCGCCGGCACGCAGGCCGCCGGGAATGGTCGTGCGATAGGTGGTGCCGCCGACCAGCTCCTCGCCGTCAACAGTCTTGTAGTAAACAGCGATCTCGCCGGTCACGTCCGCGTCGGAGATGTTGGTGACGGTGATCGACCCCTTCGAGACGGCATACGAGAACGTGTCCTCCATCGCGGAGGGCTCCGTATCAAAATAGATCTTTTGCGAGCAGGAGATCGACTCGATCTCCATGCCTTCGACATAGGGCGCCGCGCTCAGCTCGGGAACGCTGATGGTCTTCATCGGCGGAACTGAGGTCAGCTTGAACTGCAGGTCCTGCCCGTCCGTCGTCTTCGCGTCGATCAGCATATACCGGATCGACTTGTCCCCGCCGTTGTAGAAGGAGGCGCAGGCGACGTTTTCCACGACGCGATTGCCGCCGTCCTCCGTGAAGACGCCGGAATATGCCTTCATGCCGGAGTACGTCACATCGTCGACGCGTGTGCGAACGCCCTCAAACAGCGATATGAGCTCAGACGGCGGTTCCGCCGCCGAAACGGGCGCTTTGCCGCCCTCTTTCTTGACGCAGGCCGCCGCGCTCAAAACCAGAATCAGAGATAAAAAAAGAACCGCCGTTCTTCGCAAGCTTCGTTTCATTCAAATCACACTTCTTCCAACCGTTTTTCACGTCAACAGGAAAAAAGCCTGTTCAGGACTTGAACAGGCTGACATCCAACAGGGAAACTCCGTAACAATCCACATTCTCAGCGGGAAACATACAAGCGGAATTCTCCTGGTATATGGTCCATCCGCCCATATCGATCGGCTCGACTTCCCCCTCCAGATTAAAAGGAGTATTACAGGTCGCAACATTCGTTGCAACCACATAACTGTCAAAAGCGATCTTCGGCTTCTGATACTTCTTTTTCACGACGAAAGTCCCTTCCCTCTCTCTCGTTCATACAAACAATCAAATGTATTATAAACTCATTACCAGGAAAATGCAAGCCCTTTCATGAATCATTTTCGCAAAAATCTGTTGGTTTGTCAATGATGTGTTACAAAAAGTTGGTTAAAAAAGTTCGCCGGATTTCGTGTAGGCATTGACGTAATCGATCGGGGCT
>ONWP01000320.1 GCA_900321595.1 uncultured Eubacteriales bacterium | reverse complement strand
GCAACCTTCATTTCGGTTCCCCTTTTACAGTTGATTGCGCATGATCTTGCCGCTGGTGGATTTGGGCAACTCGTCGCGGAAGACGATCACGCGGGGATATTTATAGGGCGCGGTGAGCTTCTTGACATGGGTCTGCAGCTCCTTCGTCAGCTCCGGCGACGGGGCGTAGCCCCGCGCCAGGACGACGGTCGCCTTGACGATCTGACCGCGGATGGGGTCGGGCGCGCCGGTGATCGCGCACTCGACGACCGCCGGATGCGCCACCAGCGCCGATTCGACCTCGAACGGGCCGATGCGGTAGCCGGAGCATTTGATCACGTCGTCGTTGCGGCCGATGAAGCGGTAGTAGCCGTTGCTGTCGCGCCACATCACATCGCCGGTGTTATAGCCCACGCCGTACAGCTTCTCCGCGGTCATTTCCGGATCGCGGTAATAGCCTGTGAACAGACCCACCGGCGGGTGGTTCTTCACGTCCATGATGGTCAGCGAGCCCTCTTCGCCGTCCTCGGCGGGTTCACCGTCGGCGTTCAGGAGCCGGATGTCAAACAGCGGATTCGGCTTGCCCGTGGAGCCCTGGACCGGCTCAAACCACTCGCTGCCGAAGTTCGCCAGCAGCACGGGACCCTCGGTCTGGCCGAAGCCCTCGTAGATCTGGTGGCCGGTATATTCCTTCCAGCGCTTGACGACCTCGGGATTCAGAGGCTCGCCCGCCGTCGCGCAGTGGTGCAGGCTTGACAGATCGAACTGCGACAGATCCTCCTGCAGCATGAAGCGGTACATCGTCGGCGGGGCGCAGAACGTGGTCACGCCGTACTTTTCAACCTTCGCCAGCAGGTGATTCGGGTTGAACTTGCCCTCCATGTCGTAGCAGAAGATCGTCGCGCCGCAGATCCACTGGCCGTAGATCTTGCCCCAGCCGAATTTCGCCCAGCCGGAGTCGGAAACGCTCATGTGCAGGCGGTTCTCCTCCACATGCTGCCAGTATTTCGCCGTGACGATGTGCCCCAGCGGATACGCGAAGTTGTGCTGCACCAGCTTGGGCATGCCCGTGGTGCCGCTGGTGAAGTATACCAGCATCACGTCGTCCCACCGAGTCGCCTGATCGTCCGCCGGGCGCGCCAGCGTCTCGCTTGAAGCGTCCATGCCGGCGTGCAGATCGAGCCAGCCCTCGCGGGGCGCGCCCACGAGCAGCTTGTTCTCCAGCGACGGGATCTCGGGCGCGGCGGCCTCGACCTGGCTGATGACGAACGCGTCGTCCACGCAGATGATCGCTTTGACGCCCGCCGCGTTGCCGCGGTAGACGATGTCCTTTTTCGTCAGCTGCAGCGTCGCCGGGATCAGGATGACGCCCAGCTTGTGCAGCGCCGTCGCGCAGATCCAGTACTCCCACCGGCGGCGCAGGATCAGCAGGCAGACGTCGCCCTTGCGCAGGCCAAGACTCCGGAAATAGTTCGCGGCGCGGTTGGAAAGACGCTTGATGTCGGTGAAGGTGAAGTCCTTCTCCTCATCGGCCTCGTTGACCCAGACCAGCGCGCGCTTTTCCGGCTCGGCGTCCGCCCACGCGTCCACCACGTCAAAGCCGAAGTTGAAGTCCTCCGGCACATTGATGGTGAATTTCTCGCGGAACTCCTCATAGGAATCGAAGTCGATCTGCGGCAGATATTTATTCAGTAAGTAGTTCAAGGTTTTCTGCACTTCCTTTTCTCGGGATACGCGTTATTCGGCGATGACCGTCAGGAAACGCGCCTTGACGTCGCCGCTGCAATGCTGTCCGTGGGGGATCATGGGGTTGAAATAGATGGAATCGCCCGGATTCATGGTGAACCTCTTGTCGCCCAGCGTCACCACGACAGTGCCCTCCAGCACCAGATTGAACTCCTGACCCGGATGGGTGATGAGCTTCGCCGGCGGATCGGTGGGCTCGAGCGTGACCAGCAGCGGCTGCATGATCTTATTCGTGTAGCGGAACGCCAGATCCTCAAAGTGATAATCCGGATTCCGATTGATGACGCGTCCGCCGCCGCGGCGGATCAGATGGTACGTCTCCAGACGCGCGATGTGTCCTGTCGCCAGCTCTGAAAAATCCACATGGAACTTGCTCGCGATATCGAAGATCACGCTGATGGGAATATCCTTGCCGTTCTCCTCATAGGACGCGTATACCTCCGGGCTGAGCTTCAGCTCGGCGGCCAGCTGCTCGATCGTATAGTCGCTGACCTCACGCAGCTCCCGCAGGCGGGCGCCCAGCTCATTGTAATCGTTCATGCGTGTTCTTCCCCCTTTTCAGTCTTTTCTATTATTGTATAGCAAAATCGGTGGTTGTCAAGCAAAAACGCGCGAAAAACAACGCCCGGCGGCGCCGTGAAAAACGGGCTGTGACGATTTCAACAAAAAGTTCGCGCGCAACGCAGAAATCTTGTTGCAATTCTGTCTGACGGGTGGTAAAATAATTTTGTATCACTTTACGGAGGAACGGAGGTCGATCCTTTTGTCCGAACCGGAGAAACGACCCGCCGAGGCGCCGGCAGAGAACATGACGGTCAAAAAGTTCGAGAACCGGCGCTATGTCGGCCGGAAAGAGACCGTCGGCTTCGTGCTGTGGGACGCGGCGCAGAGCTTCAACATCAACGAATTCGCGGACCGGTTCATCACGAACATCGTACAGGTGGACCTGTCGCTGCAGATGATCGAACAGACCATCAACGGCGTCTGGGACGTGGTGAACGACGTCTTTATGGCGACCATCGTGGACAAGACGCGCACGCGCTGGGGCAAATTCCGGCCCTATCTGCTGCTGCTGGCGATCCCGGGCTTCATCGGCACCGTGCTGTACTGGCTCATGCCGTACCTGTTCGCCGGGCGCACGTCCATGGATCTGACCAAGTTTGTCTTCTACGTCGCGCTGGCATTCGTCCGCGAAGGTATCGGCACATTCCAGGGCATCAGCCGCAACGGCATGATGTCGACGATCACACCGCACCCGATCGACCGAACGCGATTGATCACGATCGCGAACTTCGCGTCCGGCACCTTCGGCGAAAAGCTGCCGAGCCAGATCACGACGATCATCCTGGACTTCATCGACAACGGCGTGTTCCGCAAGCAGCGCAGCATCCTGTACAAGCACACGTTCGTCGGCATGGGCATCTTCACAACGACCGTGTCCAGCGCCATGAGCTTCTGGTTCTTCCTGAATTCCCGCGAGCGCGTCATGCAGTCCGTCGAGTCGCCCAGCATCCTGCAGGGCTTCAAATCCATCGCGAACAACAAACCGATCCTGCTGCTGACGCTGTCGAGCTTCCTGGGAAGCTTCTCGATCGGCGGCAGCAAGGACGACTACTTCATCGACGTGCTGCACTTCGCGTCCATGAAGCTGCTGGCGGGCATCCCGAGCGCGCCGCTGAGCCCCGTGAGCTACCTGTACGTGCCGTGGCTGCGCGCGCATTTCCCGTCGAAGTGGCTGTACCTGGCGACGTCGTATATCGGCGATTTCCTGAACGTCTTCGTCTTCGCCTTCGGCTGTATCGGCATGAACCGAAAGACCAAGGCGGGCGGCTTCTACCAGGACAAGTGGATGATGCTGATCGCCATGGCGACGCACGAGATCTTCTGGACGCTGCTCTACGGCTGCCGGAGCGTCATCGGCACCGAAATGTTCAACGAGTCCATGGACTACTGCGAATGGAAGAACGGCTACCGCACCGAGGCCATGACCAGCGTCGCCAAGGATCTCGCGAGCAAAGTCGCGCAAAAGGTCAGCAGTCTGGTGCGCACAGGCCTCAAACGGTACATCAGCTACGACCAGACGGCATACATCAATGGGCAGGAGCAGTCCGACAAGGTCAAGTTCTACCTGTTCGCGATGTTCACGATCATCCCCGCCGTGACCGGCTCGCTGGGCATCATACCGATGCTGTTCTACGACCTCGACGGAAAGAAGAAGGAAAAGATGTACGCCGAGCTGATGGCGCGCCGCAAGCACATGCAGGAGGCCGCCGACACCGGAGACTCGCAGGCGCTGCTGGACGCCAACCGCGAATCCATCGAAGAGCTGTCGAAAAAATAAAAACTTCCGCGTCGGCCTTCCGGAAAACCGGGAGGCCGATTTGCTTCAATGCGGATAACGATCTGACCGGCCGTTTGCCTGCCGCGCGGGATAAAGCCGGCTTTGGATTCCGCACATTTTCAGAAGGAGATCGAACATGACGATCAGACACGACGCGCCGGCGGATCTGCCGGCGCTGATCGAGGCGTTTATCGCCGTCACGACAGAGCACGACCCGATCCGGCGGCTCGCGCGCATCGCCGCGATCCGACGATTCTACGACGAACGCGCCCCGAAGACGCTGTTCAAATACTTCCCGGACAAGACGCGGCGCATCGAAACGCTTCGAAACAATGAACTCTGGCTCGCGGCGCCCGAGACCTTCAACGACGTATTCGACTGTCTGCTTTCCGTGGACAGCGAACAGATCCTGAAGGACCTGCGCAGGCAGGCCGATGAAAAGCGCCTGCCCGGCGAGAACAGCCGCGTCCGCGTCAAGGCGCAGGAGCTGGCCGCAAAGGGCATTGGGGAAATGCGAAGCACCTTCGAGAACGTCCGTCAGACGTTCGGCGTCGCCTGCTTCTGCGAACGGTGCGACTCCTCGCTGATGTGGGCGCATTACGCGAACTTCCATCGCGGCTTCTGCGCGGAATACGACCTGAAAAGCGTCACGCGGCATCCGCTGATGCTGCCCGTTCCGGTTTTGTACGCCGAAGACCGCGCACTTCTGACGCATCTGGACATCGACCGCGTCAGGCCGGAGGCGATCGCCTATTTCATCCGCAGCCTGGTCACGAAATCGGCGGAATGGAGCTATGAGCGCGAGTGGCGGATCGTCCGGGACAGGCGCACCTGCGAAAAAACGTGGGACGACAAAAAGCACGGCGTCAGCCTTGAATTCCCGACGCCCGTCTCGGTCACGCTGGGCTGTTCCGCGGACGACGACTTCACACGGCAGATGCGCGATTACTGCGAAGAGACCGGCGTGGCGCTGTACCGGATGACGATCGATCCGCTGCGCTACCGCCTGAACCGGGAACGGGTGCTGTAATCAAACAAGGAGAACACGTATGACGATCAGACTCTACACCCCGGCGGATCTGCCGGCATTGATCGAGATCTGGAATCAGGTCGTGGCGGACGGCGTCGCCTTTCCGCAGACAGAACCGCTCGACAGCGAGACCGGCGCGGCGTTTTTCGCGTCGCAGACCTGCGTCGGCGCCGCGGAGGCGGACGG
>ONWP01000366.1 GCA_900321595.1 uncultured Eubacteriales bacterium | reverse complement strand
GCAGAGACAGCTCCTTCACGCGCGTCCTGCCCACCGCGTAGGCGTATTTCAAATCGTCCATAGCGTTCCCTCCGCGTTCAGGGGAACAGGATCCGCTGCGCCAGCGTCCGCAGCGCGTCCTCATCCGCGGCGATCAGCTCGGAAAAGCGCAGATCGACCTCGATGTCGCCGTAATCGATCACGGCGCCGCGGCTCGGCAGCGCGCGCGCCGCCACGGTCAGACGTTTCCCCGGACCGACGGCGGCGTTGAGCCTGTCCGCGAAGTCCGCCGGCATATCGCGCACGTCGTCCCCGGTCATATAAAGCGTGCCCGCGCCCGCCATGGCGCCGGCTGCCGCCAGACGCGCGACCGCGTCGTAAAACGCGTCGCCGCCCAGAGACTCCAGCTGCGCCCGGGCCCGGCGGACCGCCTCGTCCACCGCGCCGACGCGCGCCTCCAGCGACTTCTGCCGCTGACGCATCGCCGCCGCGCTGCGGGCGAGCCGTTCCTGATCCGCGGCGGCCTTGCGCGCCTTCGCGACGATCTCATCCGCCTGCTGTCCGGCGGTCTGACGCGCCTGCGCCTTTAGGCGGTCGGCCTCCCGGCGCGCCTCGGCCAGCACAGCCTCACAGGCGGCGCGGTTCTCCTCGTCAAGCTTCGCGAGGAGCTTTTCCAGTCCGGTCATCAGATGTTCAGACCGTTGACGTTCATGATGGCCAGCAGAGAGATCAGCAGCGCCAGCACGGCGTAGGTCTCCACCATGGCCGCGAAGATGATGCCCTTGCCGCTCTGGTCGGGACGCTTGGCGATGATGCCCACGCCGCCGGCGGCGGCCTTGGCCTGCGCCATCGCGGAGAAGTAGCCGACGATCACGATCGGCAGGCAGGCGAACATATAGGCGAGACCCTTCTCAACGGACAGGGTAAAGTCGCCGCTGCCGCCCATGACGCCGGCGTTGGTCAGCAGGAGGATCGCCGTCAGGAACCCGTACAGTCCCTGCGTGCCGGGCAGCACCTGCATGATCAGCACCTTACCGAACTTGCTGGGGTCCTCGGTCACCACGCCCGCGGCGGCCTGTCCGACGAGGCTGGTGCCTCTGGCGGAGCCCATGCCCGGCAGCGCGGCGGAAAGCGCTGCGCCCAGTAAAACAAAAATCAAACCTGTTTTCATGTCAATGATCCTCCCTGACACTGTATTTTTCGGATTTTATTCTGAAGGGCTCCAGCGCGCGGCCGCCGCCCTCATAGAATTTCGAGAAGAACTCCACGAACTGGAGCCGGTTGGTGTGGACGTACGCGCCGATCACGTTGATGAAGAGGTTCGCGATGTGTCCCACCAGTCCCACGACGATCAGCATGACCGCCTTCAGGGGCTTCGAGCCGGGCAGCGTGCCCAGCATGTTGATGACCTGCGCGATGACGCCCGTGGCCAGGCCCAGCGCGAGCAGTCTGGCGTAGGAGAGCACGTCTCCCAGATAGCCGCTGACGAGGTTGTACAGCGCGTACAGACCGCCGCCGATCTTGCCGCCGATCGACTTGCTCGACCGCCCCTGCGTCGCGACGACCAGCACCACGCCGAGAATGAGCACCGGCGTGCCGGCTTTGCTCATCCACGCGGGGATGTCCGTAAAGAGGTTGAAGAAGATCGGCGCGAGGCCCAGCACGCAGACGTAGATCGGCACGCTGTCGCAGAACGCGTCCAGCTTCCGTCCCTGCCGCCACGCGTTGACCGCGCCGACGCCCACGCCCGTGAACAGGTGCACAAGACCGAAGATGAAGCAGATCACCATCACCCGCATCAGCTCGGTGAGCGGATCGATGAGCATTTTGATCTTGAAGTCCTCCAGCCCCATGAAGTCCCGCGCGATGACCGCGGGCAGGTCGCCGAACCAGCTGCCGTAGACGGCGCCCCAGAACACGGTGGACAGACCGCAGAAGAAGATCATTTTGACCTTGTTGCGCATCTCCTCGGCGGGCTTCAGCTTCCACAGCACGATCCCCGTCGCGATGACGATCAGCAGACCGTAACCCGCGTCCGAGAGCATCATGCCGAAGAAGAAGTAGTAGAAGAACGCCATGACCGGCGTCGGATCCACGTCCGTCTTTCCCGGCAGCGAATACATTTCCGTGATCCATTCGAGCGGCCGGGCGAAGCCGCGGTTTTTGAGCGCGACGGGGACGTCCTCGTCGGGCGCCGGCTCCGCGAGCGCGGCGCTCGCGTCGAATTTCTCTTCGATCGAGCGGCACAGCGCGGCGCCCTTGTCCGCCGGCACGTAGCCGGAGAGGAAAAAGGTTTCCGCGCCGCTGAGCGTGTCGCCCAGCGCGTCCGCCTCGTCCGCGAAGGCCTGCATCCTGTCGCGCGCCAGGTACAGTGCCGGCAGCTGCTGCGAAAGCGTCTTCAGATGCGCTTTCAGCCGCTCGTCCTCGCCGTCCAGCCGCGCGATCTCCTCCTCGAGCGCGCGTTTTTCCTCCCGCGGCGTGCGTCCGGACACGTCCTGCAGCCGGGAGAATCCCGCGGCGCGCAGCGCCCGCTCCGTCTGCTCCCGCTCGCTCACGGCGCAGAAGACGCACACGCAGGTCAGCTCCGGACTGCTCGACAGGATCTCCGCGTCGAAGGCGTCCGTTTCCAGCAAGTTTTCCGCGGCGGACGCGTAAAGCGTCTCGAGCGTCAGCGCCCGCGGGAACGAGCCGATCAGCACGGCGGCGGCGCCCGCGCGGACCGTATCCGTCGGGATGTCCAGCGCCATCCAGGGCGCCAGCTTCGCGATCGCGGTCTGCAGCCGCACCCGGGCCGCCGCGTTTTCGGCGATGGCCTTTTCGTCTGCCAGCGCCGCTTCCGCCGCTTCGACCGCCTCGTCGTCCGAGATCTGCGGCGCGTCGAACTGCGCCTGCGTCAGGATCGTCCGGCTGTCCGTCAGCGACGCGAGCAGCCCCGCCTTTTTTCCGCCGTATTTTTCGAGCAGTTCGCACGCGTTATCCAGCGTCATCCCCTTGCGCGCGAACGCGCCGGCGTCCGCCGCGGCGTCCGGGCGCGTCAGGCGCGTCTCATCGGGCGCGTCCGTCGGGCGAACCTCCACGGCGCCCTTGCGCTGCAGATAGCGCAGGAGCGCGTCCCGCTGCGCCAGCGTTCCGGCGATCTCGATCCGTTTGACGGGTATCTTCGCCAAGCGACCGCCTCCTTCCTGTATCCGAGCCCGGGCATTTCCGGGCAGTCGTTATTCTTATAATTGACCGCACACCTGCGCCGCGATCAGCCCAGCACAGCCTCCGCGACAGCGCGGACGGCCTCGTCCATGCGGTCCTGCGGCAGCTCGAGCGTCACGGGCTCGGCCTCCGCCTCGCGTTCGATGCGCGCCTTCTGCGCCGCGGCCTCCTCGGCGATCCTGCGCGCCTTTTCCGCCGCGGCGTCAAGCAGCGCCTGCTGTTCGGCCTGCGCCTCGCGCCGCGCCTGCGCCGTGATCTCCAGCGCCTCGGCCTTCGCCCTGTCGAGCTTCTCCTGATGGAGGCGCTCCGCCTCCAAGATGGTCTGCATGGTTTCGGACGCCATACCGATCGCCCCTTTCGGTTCAGTGCATAGTTAAGGGTATTTTAACACGGACGCACGCCATTTTCAATATGTATCGTCCGAAAACCGCCGGAAAATTTTTGTCACCT
>ONWP01000256.1 GCA_900321595.1 uncultured Eubacteriales bacterium | reverse complement strand
GATCCGGCTGAGGTTGTCGTTTTCGAGGGGCAGATCCTTCTTGATCGCCAGCGCCTCGTCGATGTATTCAAGGCTGTACATGCCCAGACGGCCTTCCCGCGCGCTGCCCACGCCGAAGGAGAGGTTCGCGAGCATTCCGCCCTCGGCAAGCAGCACGGCCGTGCAGAGGATCGCGCCGACACAGCGCCAGAACTTCGTTTTTCCCACATAGAGGAAAAGCAGATAGCACGCCGCCAGCAGCAGGAAAGAGACCAGCATGATCCCCTCGCTGTCGGCGTTGATCAGCTTGTTGTACTTGATGCCGGAGACCGTCTTTTCCGTGTTAAATACGCGGGTCGCCAGCAGATAGAGACTCCACGCGGCCAGAATGACGCCGCCCGCGATCAGGATCAGGTTCGCGGGGAAACGCACCCGGTGGATCTCATCCTTCAGGTCGCTGAGCACATACGCGCCCATGCAGACGCCGATGAAGATGAACATGTAGAAGTAGCGCAGCGGGAAGCTCACGTAGGAGCCCAGATGCCACAGCAGATTGACGTTCTCATAGAATACCGGAACCAGCAGGACAAAGAGCGCGACGCCGAAGAACAGGCAGTACCGGCGGCTGCGCTTGATATTGAAGAACATGATGAGCAGGAACGCGCCGATGATGCCGGTCACCAGCAGCACGAGACTCAGCTTCATGGTGCTGTAGGTCGTATTCGTCCGCAGGACCTTCAGGAACGTGTCAAACATGGTCTCCTCGCTCTTGAGCGAATACCGCTCCGAGCGGAACAGGTAGTGGATGGACGGCAGGTTGATGACCGCCGAGATCGCCAGCGCCAGCACGCTGGTAACGCCGAAGCGCACCAGCCCGGCTCCGCGCGTCTTGCGCGGATGCAGGATCATGATGTACAGGAAGCCGATGAGCAGCAGGAACAGATACAGCATGAACGCCAGATAGATGCTCATGATCGTGAAGTAGCTCACCAGAAGCAGATACGGCAGCCATTTGCCGGTATTCATCATCCGCAGGAACGCGGAGACGATCAGCGGCAGCAGGATCGCCGCGTCGATCCAGCCCATATTCGTGTAATACAGCACAATGAACGCGCTGAAGGTGTACGCGAGGCTCAGTACCGGCTGCCAGATCGGCTCCACCTTGAAATTCCGGTGAATGAACCACTGCATGACGACCGAGCAGACGACCAGACGCGCAAGCAGATAGAAGCTGATGCCGTTCACGATGCCCTCGCGCCCCGCCAGCAGCGTAAACAGGATGTCCCACGGCTTGATGATATAGAAGCCGGTCGTCAGACACTGCGCGCCGGCAGCCGTCTCCCAGTTGAAGATCAGCGACTTCGCGCCGCCGGAATGCAGAACGTCCCAGAAGTAGGTGTAGTTGGTGATGGTCTGCTGCGTCATGTCGTCGCAGACCACGCTGCCCGTCCCGAACGGGTAGATCCCGTTGAGGGCGTAGATCAAAAGCGTCAGGAGCAGCGTCAGCAGGGCTGTCGCTCCGGCGGTCAGGAAAAACGGCCGCAGAGTATTCTCCTTGACGCCGGATCCGGTCTCGAGCGGTTTCGCGGCGATCGGCTGCGCGCTTTTTCGCAGGCTACGGTTCAAAACTCGTTCATCTCCAGTGATACATGTAGTTATACATGATAAGAATACCACAGAAAGCGTTTACAGTCAAGCGCAGACGGGTATTGATTTTTTTGCCGTATTATGGTAAATTAATTTTGATTTTATTTGCCGAGAGGTTTTTGATATGCGATCGAAACGTCTTCTTACGATGCTCGCCGCCTTTGGCGCGGCTTTCGCCGGCTCCGCCGCCGCGGCGCAGGCCGCCGGTATGTCCGCGGCCGACCTGTCCGCAGTCGGCGGCGCGCTGCGCGCCTATACGCCCGCGCTGGCGATGCTCATCTTCTGCGCGGTCTGTCCCGTCGTGATGCTGGCGCTGACCCGGCCGCTGAGCCGGCTGGAGGCGATGCGCGGCTCCAAAGCCATGGTCCGCGCGTTTGTGGTCCTGTTCGCGCTCAACGGCGTCATCTGTTTGATCATGGCCATGACCTCGGACGGCGAAAGCTGGTCGCACATGATGCACATCAACGCAGAAAGCAGCGAACCGACACAGTTCGAAGCGTTTTTCAAAAACGTCCGCACAGCGGCCAGAGGCAGCTACAGCGAGCTGACGGATCGAAACTCCCCGATGTCGATCCTGATCTGGCGCATCATCGGCAAATGCTTCCCGCTGCGCTATATTGAAAACAACACGCCCGACTATTACCTGCTGATGATCAAGAACAAGGTCTGCATGATGATCTATCTCATCATCGTGCTGTGCATGTGCATGCTGTCCTATCTCATCAGCCAGAAGAAGATCCGCGAGAACGGCCTGATCGCCGGAAACGAGCTGATCCTGTTCATGCTGTTCTTCTCCTTCCCCGTCATGTACACCATCGAGCTGGGCAGTCTCACCGGCGTCAGCTTCGTCTTCACGCTGTTTTTCATCCTTTACCGCGAGCACGAGAAGCCCTGGCTGCGGATTCTGAGCGAGATCCTGCTCGCGCTGGCGGCCGCGATCAGCGTCGTCCCGATCGTTTTCGCGCTCGTGCTGATCGTCGGCGAAAAGAAAAACCCGCTCCGGCTGATCCGCACCGCGCTCATCAGCGTCGGTCTCTTCGCGCTGCCCGCCGTGCTCACCGGCGTCCACGGTATGCTGGATTTCGCGTCGGGCTTCTTCAGCTTCCCCGCTACCGGCGTCGCCCCGGGCAACCTGTCCGTCATGGGACTGCTGTACCGGCTCGGCGTGTCGGGCAAACCCGCGCTGCTCACCATTTTCGCTGCGACAGAGCTGCTCGCGCTTGCCGCGTTCTTCTTCACGCGCAGACCGTGGATCAAAGCGCTGGCCTGCGCGTTCATCGTGATGAATATCCCGTCCTACACGACCGCGGAAACGAGCGTGTTCCTGCTGATCCCGCTGATCCTGCTGCTGTCGCGCAAACGGCATGACATGTTCGACTGGTGGGGGCTGCTCCTCATGTTCTGCTGCGTCGCGCCCATCCCGGAGTGGTACTTCTACAACCCGGAGAAAATGGCGCAGATCTTCAGCGCGGCCGATATGGAATTCGTCTTCGGTGCGAACTGTCTGGCGATCCCCGTCACGCTGGCCGCGATCCTGGCGCTGCTGGTCGCGGGCATGTTCCTGCAGAAGAAATATGAGGAGGTTGAAGCATAGTGTTCTTCGAGCAACCGATCTTTTTCGAGCGAAACCGCGTGTACCGGGTATACCGCGGCGGCAGGCTCTTCGCGGACTTTTTCGGCGACGAGCCGGAGGACGGCTTCTACCCTGAGGAATGGGTCGCGTCGGGCGTCAAAGCGCTCAACGAGGTCAGCGCCGGCCCGAAGGAAGGCGTGTCAAAAATCGCCGGCGAGGATCTGTACCTCGACGACGCGCTCGAACAATACGCGCGCGAGATCCTGGGCGAGAAAAAGGAGCTCGGCGTCCTGACCAAGATCCTCGACAGCGCGATCCGGCTGCCCATGCAGGCGCACCCGGACAAGGCCTTCGCGAAGGCGCATTTCGGCGCGCTTCACGGCAAGGAGGAATCCTGGGTGATCCTCGCCACGCGCCCCGGCGCTTGCGTCTATTACGGCTTCCGCGACGGCGTGACGCGGGCGGAATTCGACCGGGCGATCGACGCGAGCGAAACGGATCCGACAGCCATGGAGCGCGTCGCGAAAAGCTTCCCCGTGAAGCCCGGCGACGTCGTGTATATCCCGGCGAAGATGCTCCACGCCATCGGCGCGGGCTGTCTCCTGCTCGAGGTACAGGAGCCGACGGATTTCACCGTCCAGCCGGAACGCCTCTGCGGCGAAAAGCGGCTGACCGACCGGGAGATGTATATGGGCCTTGACCGGCAGGACGCGCTGGACTGCTTTGATTATGCGCTTCAGTATCCCGCCCCGCTCGCGCGCACGTTGCTCGAGGAGGCGCCCGGCATGAAAAAGGAAGGTCTGATCGGCGAAGCGCAGACGACCAGCTTCACCGTCAACTCGATCACGCTCACCGGCGGACGATACGGTCTGACAGCGCCGGCCGCCGTGTACGTCGTCATCGACGGCGCGGGGCTTCTCACGGGCGACGGATACGAAAAATCCGTCAAAAAGGGCGATTACTTCCTGCTCCCGGCCAGGGCTGCCGG
>ONWP01000350.1 GCA_900321595.1 uncultured Eubacteriales bacterium | reverse complement strand
TTTTTCGCGTGCCTGTATACTATACAACCGCCGCGATGGATTGTCAACCGCTTTTTGCCGATATTGTGTTACAAATTTGAAACCGCCACAAGATATAGTGTTATTCGCCGCGGATGGCGACGCCCGGCAGGTACGGCAGCAGCGCCTCGCGCAGCGCGTGCATCGTCTTGTCATCCCAGGGGTGCAGTCCCTGCGTCAGGTTGCCGCCGCCGTCGCGGAAGACCTGCAGGAAGTGGGGCTGGTCCCCGGCGATCCACGCGCCCATGGCCTCGATATCCGCCTGCGTGTGCAGCTCGCGCACGACGGTGGTGCGCGTCTCAAACGGCACGCCGCCTCTGCGCAGGACCGCGAGGCTTTCCGCGACCGGCGCGGGGTCGAAGCCCGGCACGCCGACGGTCTCGGCGTAGCGCGCGGGACAGTTTTTCACGTCCATCGCGACGTAGTCGGCAAGGCCGGCGTCCAGCACGGCGCGAAGCCGCTCCGGGTACATCCCGTTGGTGTCGAGCTTCACCAGGAAGCCCATATCGCGGATCGCGCGCAGGAAATCGGGCAGATCCGTCTGCAGCAGCGGCTCGCCCCCGGTGACGGCGACGCCGTCCAGACGGCCTCTGCGCGTCTCGAGGAACGAGAGGATATCCTCCGCCGGGTACGTCGGGAAATCTCCCGGCGTGACCAGCGCGGCGTTGTGGCAGAAAGGACAGCGCCAGGGGCAGCCGGCGGTGAAGACCGTACAGGCCACCCGCCCCGGAAAATCCACCAGTGTCAGCTTCTGCAGCCCCGCCGTTTGCATCTGTCCAATCTCCTTGTATAACTATATATTGTGTTTCTTTTTGCCGTCGACAACTAAATGCTGTTGAGCGAAAGCTTTTTTATTATACCGCCGACCTTGAGAAAATGCAACGTCTGCCGGGTGAAAATCGGCGTAAAAAAAGTCCCCGGAAATTCGTCAATAATGACGAAAACCGGGAACGGATGGTCTGAAAGCCGGTCAGGAAGCGCCGCCTTTGATCACCGCGAAAAGCAGAGAAAACAGCTTTTTCACGTCGGCGAAGAAGTTCCTGAACCGCGCGAAGAACGCGGGCTTCTTGTAATCGCCCAGCTTGCTGTAATCGTTTTCAGCCGTCATGGGCTCGAGCTCGTGCGACTCGGTGCAGATCAGGAACTGCGGGTATTCCGCGCGGTCCCACACGGTGGGCTGGCCCTCGGCGCAGAGAATGAAGTCGATCAGCGGCTCATCGATTTCCGTCGAGCCGGTGAGCATCTCCAGATGGCTCGCGTTCTTGATGAACCAGGTCGACTCCGGCAGGGCGCAGGTCGACGCGTCGATCTTGCGGTCCGGGGAGATGTGATCGTGGTCGGGACAGAGCGGCTGCTCGTAGTCCGCGGGCAGCGTGCCGTCGAAGGGGGCGCACGTCGCCCCGACGGAGGAGTAGTTCAGGTCCACGATGAAGTCGGATAGGTGCTACGCCTTTCTGATTTTAGTATAAAGGGCTCCGGCTCAGAATTCGTTCAGGTTGTCGGGGGTGATCTTACGCTCGCCGCGTTCGATCTCGCGGATCATCTCAGTGATCTTCACGCTGACCGGCGCGTCCACGCCGACCTCGGCGGCCTTTTTCGCCACGTAGCCGTTGAAGATGTCGATCTCGGTCTTCTCGCCGCGCTCGAGCGCCTGCAGCGTCGAAGGCTTGACCTTGGCGTACTTCGACTTGCCGACCAGCATGACCACGCCCTCGCACAGCGCGTCGTACACGCGGTTGCGCGGCAGCATCAGCGCCCGGTACTCCAGGAACGCGCCGTATTTGGGCACCTTCACGCCCAGCGCTCTGGCGACGGTGTAATCCTCCCGGGCGATGTCCAGGAAGAGACGTCTGGCCCGCTTGTCGGAGACGATGTTGCCCAGCGTCTCGCCGGTGATGGCCGCGGTGGCGTTGATGCAGGAGTTGACGATCAGCTTCGACCAGAGCCGGCCGCGGATGTCGTCGGAGATCTTCGTGGGCAGCACCTTGCCGAACATCTCGCGCAGCGTATCCAGCCGCGGCGGATGGCTGCCGTCGGCCATGCCGATATAGAATTCGCCGCCGCTGGTCATCTCCACGCGGTCGGGCGCGAGCATCGTCGCGCCGAAGCCGATCATGACGCCCACGGCGCGGTCCGCGCCCACGACGGGCACGATCATGTCGATGCACAGGCCGTTCTGCACAGCCGCGACGATGCAGTCGGGCGACAGCTTGTCCATCACGCCGTTCAGCGCCGGCAACAGCGCCTGATACTTCGTGGCGATGATGCAGATGTCATAATCGCCCGGCAGCTCGGACGCGCTGGAATACGCGTCGAATTTCTGCGTGTGCTCGCCCTTCGCGCCGGTCAGGGTGATGCCCTTTTCGCGCAGCGACTGCGCTCTGGCCTCGTTGATCTCCAGCACGTCGAGCTTGACGCCGCCGTCCTGCATCAGGACTGCCAGCGTTCCGCCGACGCTTCCGGCGCCCACAAGTAAAGTTTTCATCATTCATTCTCCTCCTTCAGAATATCCGCGGTTTTGTGCGGAAACGCTTTTCCGAGATCCGCGCGGTCGATGCGAAGCTGCAGGCCGACGCGTCCGCCGGAAAAGCAGATCTGGTCAAGTAATTCGGCGCTTTGGTCCACCACGGTCGAAAAGGCCTTTTTCATCCCCACAGGCGAGCAGCCGCCGTGCACGTAGCCCGTCAGGTTCAGGAGCTCCCGCTGGGGCAGCATCTCCACAGCCTTCTCCCCCGCCGCCTTCGCGGCCTTTTTCAGGTCGAGAGAGCCCGTCACCGGGATGACGAAGACGTAGTGCTCCCCGGAGCGGCCGGTCGTGACCAGCGTCTTGAAGACGTGCGCGGGGTCCTGCCCCGTCATGGCGGCGACCTCCTGACCGGTCGGCACGGGGTCGGCCGGGTACGTAAGCGCCTCATACGATACGCCTGCCCTGTCGAGCAGACGCATCGCGTTGGTTTTCTCCTGTTTCGCCTTTGCCACGATTTTACACGAACGCGATGGAAAGCGCGATCAGATACTGCGCGATGTAATAGGTCATGTGGTTCGTGACGATGTCCACGGGACGATCCTTGCCCTCACCGAAGTAGGTTCCGCTCAGGATCAGGTCGGAGATCAGGAAGAACACGCCGCCGACGAACAGCACGATGTAGCGGGTGTTGTTCCAGCCGGCCTCGGCGTGGCGCAGTCCGTATAGCGCCGCGGCGCCCGCCAGGAACGTGGTGGTCACAAGGATGAATGTGTAGATGCTGACGATGGCGGCGTAGGAGCCGTAGACCATGCCCATGGGCTTCTGGACGATCTGCACGCCGACGGCGAACACCAGCGCGATGGCCAGCGGCACCAGCAGATAGCCGATGTGCCGGAAAAGTCCCGTGCTCTGCACGATGGCCGCGATGAAGAACAGATGGCCGATCGCGAAGCTGATAAACCCGCCGTAGGTGAAGGGCACGTTGTCAGGCGGATAAACAAATTTGAGGTCGAGCCAGATGTCGCCGAGCATCCCGAACGCCAGCCCCGCGATCAGCAGCAGCGCGTAGGGAAGCGACGCGGGATCTGTCGTGACGGCCTTATACGTGCACGCGATCGCGGTCAGGATGAACAGCACGCTGGACGAGGCCTTGAGCAGCAGCGCCATGACGCCGATCTTGCGCACGCGCGCGATATTGAACCAGACGGTCACACACGCGCCGAGAATGAGCGGACAGAGGTACAGCATTTTCATAAAAAAAAAAAAAAAAATTTCACCTATTGATTATAGTGGTTTTTTTGTGAATTTTCAATATGTCCGCGGTAGATTTATCCGGTTTTTTATGAACTTTTTG
>ONWP01000155.1 GCA_900321595.1 uncultured Eubacteriales bacterium | reverse complement strand
TTTCCGGCGGATGGAATCCGCGCCCTGTACGTCAATGACGAGAAGCACGGTCTTGCCGCGGCTGACACGGCCGCACACGTCGGATTTCAGCGTGCCGTAACGGTACCGGCCGTACTGCGCGTACTCGTAAAAGCCGTCTTCGGCGATCAGGCGGTCAAAGTCGTCGTCCGTGAGATAGTAGTAGTCGACGCCCTCCGCTTCGCCGCCGCGTCTGGGACGCGTCGTCGCCGACACGGCCAGCTCCATGGAGTCGTCTCGCTTCAGCAGACATGCCGCGACCGTATCCTTGCCGGAGCCGGACGGCCCCGAGATCACAACAAACCGCGGACGCGCCGCATCCGTTTGTTCAGACATCTGTCTCAACCTCCCCGTCTGATTCACCCGCGAACCGCTTTTCAAGGCGCTCCGGCGCGAGATAGGACAGCACAACATGATCGCTGTCCGTCAGCAGGACCGCCTTCGTCCGGCGGCCGTGCGTCGCGTCGATCAGCATCCCCTTCTCCTTGCTGTCCTGCACGATGCGCTTCGCGGGCGCGGAATCCGGACTGACGACGGCGATCACCCGATCCGCGTTCACCAGATTCCCAAATCCGATATTGACAAGCTTCACGTCCGGTCTCCTTACTCGATATTCTGGATCTGCTCCCGGATCTTCTCGATATTGGCCTTCATGTCGATGACGCGATCCGCGATGGGCAGATCAGAGGCCTTGGAGCCGATGGTATTCGTCTCGCGGTTCATCTCCTGCACCAGGAAATCAAGCTTCCGGCCGATGGGCTCTTCCGCCTCCAGGAACTGCCGCAGCTGGTCGAGATGACTGCGCAGCCGCACGGTCTCCTCGTCCACGGCGACCTTGTCGGCATAGACGGCGGCCTCCTGCAGGATCCGGGCTTCGTCGACCCCGGCGCCGTCGAGCACCTCCTGCATCCGCTTATAAAGGCCTTCCCGGTAAGCCGTCACGGTCTGGGGGGAGCGTTCCTCCACGAAGGCGACGCTTTCGGCGATCGCGTCGGCGCGCGCGCGCACGTCGTCGCGCAGCTTCTTTCCCTCGGTCTCCCGCATGGCGATGAACGCGTCGATCGCCTCGTCCAGCACAGCCTCGACCGCCTGCCACAGCGCGTCCTCATCCGCGGGCGCCTTGCGCACCGTGAAGATATCCGAGCGCTCCATGAGCCGGGAAACGGTAAAGTCGTCGACCAGTCCCAGCGCCTCGGCGAGCTGCTTCGCGGCGACCGCGTACCCTGCGGCCAGCGACGTGTTCACGTCCACGACCACGTCGTCGGCCTCCGTCGCCTCCAGCAGAATGCTCACGTCCACCTTCCCGCGGGAGACACGGCTCGCGACCTTCGCGCGGATCTTATCCTCCAAAAAAGAATACGCTCTCGGCAGCCGCACCGAGGTCTCCAGGAAGCGCGCGTTGACGCTCCTGAGCTCCGCCGTGATCTGATATCCGGCCTTTTCCTCGATCGCGCGGCCGTAGCCGGTCATACTTCTGATCATATCAATTCGCCCTTTCCGGCGACTGCGCGGCTCTGCGCAGCGCAGCGACCTCCTGTTTCGTCAAGACGCGGTATTTTCCGACGGGCAGACCTTTCAGCGCCAGCGGGCCGATGGATACGCGCTTGAGCCGCAGGACCTCGAGCCCCACCGCTTCGCACATCCTGCGGATCTGCCGGTTGCGCCCCTCATGGATCGTGATGCGCAGATGACTGCGATCCTCGGTCTGATTCGTCAGCATCACGCCGGCGGGCAGCGTCTTTTTGCCGTCGAGCTCGACGCCCGCAGCCAGCTGATTGAGCTGCGCTTCCGTCGCGGCCGGCGTCACGGCAACGGTGTACGTCTTCGCCACATGGCGCGACGGATGCATGATCATATTGGCAAATTCGCCGTCGTTGGTCATGAGCAGCAGCCCCTCGCTGTCGCGATCCAGCCGCCCGACCGGATACAGCCGGACGCCCTCTTCCGCCACGATCTCGGCGACGGTGTGCCGTCCCCGCTCGTCGGCGAGCGTGGTCACATAGCCGCGCGGCTTGTTCACGGCGACGTAGATGTAACTGTTTTCGACCCGCAGCCGTTCGCCGTCCACGGTGACGACGTCCCGGTCCGCGTCCACGCTGTCGCCGATCCCCGCCGGATGTCCGTTGACCTTCACGCGCCCCGCGCGGATCATCTCCTCCGCGGCGCGTCTGGACGCGAAGCCGGCGCGGGAGATATATTTCTGAAGCCGCAGTTTTTCACCCACAGCCTGTTCCTCCTCTTAGCAGACGGACGCCGAAAATGTACCAAAGCCACCGCTTACGGGGTTCCGCAAGCGGCAGCAGTGGAGTTTCGGTGATTCGGCGTCTTCGAAATTATTCCGTCTCCACCTTCGGCGCGGGCTCGGCAAGCGTCTCGTCGGACGAATCCGCGGAGCTCTTCTTGCTGCCGGCGACCAGACCGGAGACCTTATCGAAGATTTCGGGGATCATGCTGACGGCGCGCTCCGCAGCGTTGTCGGAAGCGGTGATGTGCTTGATCGTGACCTCGCCCTTGTTGACCACCAGGAACGCGATCGGATTGATGGTGACGCCGGCGCCGCCGCCGCCGCCGAACAGCTCCGCGTTATTCTTGGAGGGGAAATCCGATCCGCCGGAGGCAAAGCCGTAGGTGACCTTGGAGATCGGAATGATCGTCACGTCCGCGTTTACTCGAATGGGATCGCCCACAATCGTGCTGACGTCCACCAGATCCCGCACCTTTTCGATGGTTGTCGCGAGGATCTTCTCGGCTGAATTCTCTTTCATGTTTTTCACCGTTCCTTTATGATTGATTCGTCGTTATTTCCTGTGTTTCGGGTCTGACCCGGCCGGGCCAGTTGATCTCGGGCGGTTCAGGCTCGGGCTCCGGCTCCGCTTTTTTCTTTTTCTTCTTTTTCTTCTCTTCCGGCGCTTTCTTCGGCGCTTCGGCCGCTTCCGCCGGCGCGTCTCCGCCCGGCTTCGGTGTCTTCGCTTTCGGCTCCGCCGGATGCCGGATCGCGTGGATGAGATCCTTCACAAGCCGCAGGCCGATCCGGTTGATGATGCCGACGACGTACATGACGAGCGAATTGATGACCTTGCGCGGGATCAGCCCCACGGTCAGCTCCAGCTTCGGCTCAACGCCGGGCTGCGCGATAAAGTCGGGATACACGTTGACGGCGTATTCGCGCACCTTGCACATGGAGCAGATGCATCCCGCCACGGGAAAGATCTTCCGGCACCACTTTCCGTATTCGATCGCGGTCTCGGCGGCGTCCCCGCCGGTCACGCGCAGATCCAGCGTCATCGTATGGATGATAAAGCTGCGGGCAAACCGGTTGCCGAATTTGTCCGTCAGCACGGCAAAACGGCTCAGGATCTCCCAGATCCCGTCAAAGCCCTCGTCCGCGAGCACCTGCTTGATGGGATTCGGCCCGCCTTTTTCTTTCTTGGGCTTTTCCTCTTCGGGCTTCTCTTCCTCCGGTTTTTCCTCTTCCGGCTTTTTCTCTTTTTTCTTTTTCGGTTTTTTCTCTGTCTCGGGGCGCGGGAACAGCGGGATCGTGAGGAACAGCCACTGCAGATCGACGACTGCGGAGCCCTCATACTGCACGTGCACCTTCGCGCGGACGCTCAGTACCAGCACGATCAGCGCGATCAGCCCCAGAATGATATACAGCGCGATCAATCCCTCACCCCCTTCATTCACGTATTTTCCGGTCAGTCAAACTGCAGCTGACCCGGCGTTTCGTCATCAGGCTGCGCGTCGGGCGCGTCCGCGTGACGCGGCGGCTCGGGCAGCTCCTCGACCGAAGAAATGCGGAAACACCGCAAAAAATCATCTGTTGTACAGTATAACAGAGGACGGCCCGGCAAGTCAAGTCTTCCGGCCTCTTCAATCAATTTTCTTTTTAAAAGCGTATTGATGACGCCGGAGCAGTCCACGCCGCGCACCTGCTCGACAAAGGACTTCGTCACGGGCTGGTTGTACGCGATGACGGCCAGCACCTCAAAGGCCGCGGCGGACAGCGGACCGGTCTTCGCGACCGCCAGCACGTCGCGGATCTGCTGTTCGAAGGCCTTTTTCGCGACGAACTGGTAGCGGTTTTCCCCGAGCCTGACCAGCTCGACGCCCCGGTTTTCCCGCGCGCACGCTTCCCGGATCTCCTCGGCGCTTTCCCGCATATCGCTCAGCGGCACCAGCAGCTTCTCCGCCGCCGCCGCCAGATCGAGCGGCTCTCCGCTCGCGAACAGAAGCGCTTCCGTCAGCGCGCGTATGGCATGTCTATCCATCGTACTCCTCCCCGCCGGCGTTTTCATCCGGCGCCTTGCCTGTGAGGGACGCGCCCATTTCGGCGCCCTCGCCGGTCAGGTCGATCACGCCGTCGCGCGCCAGCTCCAGCACCGCCAGGAACGACGCGACCAGCTCGCTGCGGCTCTTCGACGCGGCAAACAGATCCATCAGCTTCAGCCGGCCGGTCTTGCGCAGCGTGCCGTAAACCATCCGCATCCGGCTGCCGACCGAGACGACCGCCTTCTTGACGATCTCCTGAAAGGCCTCCTGCGGCGGCGGCAGCTTGCGCAGCTGCTTCCCCGCGGCGTCCAGAAAGGCGTTCAGCAGCTCCAGCGGATCGTGATACCGCCGGTACGTCCAGTCCGCGGGCACCGGCTGCATCGGCCGGACAAAGCCGGAAAAGCCGTCGGTCAGCTCCGCCAGCTTCCCGGCGATCAGCTTGCAGTCCATGTATTCGATCAGCTCGCCCTGCAGCTCCTTTTTGAGCTGTTCGCCCTCGTCGTAGACGGGCAGCAGAGAGACCGACTTGATATAGACGAGCCGGGCGGCCATCTCCAGAAACTCGCTGGAGACCTCCATCTCGTTCTCCCGCATCAGACGGATCTGCTCGGTGTACTGCCGGACCAGCTCGGTGATATTGATATCGTATATATCCAGCTTGTGCCGGGCGATGAGGGTCAGCAGCATATCCAGCGGCCCCTCAAACACCTCCAGCTTGTACTCTAACGCCATGTTACAGCCATCTGAACGGCAGACCCGCGACGAAGCCCAGCCCCTGATAAACGAGTTCCGTCAGCTTTTGCAGCGGCCAGTCCAGTACGCCGAAGAAGATCAGCGCGAAAACACCGATCATAATATAGCGCTCATACTCCATGATCTTGAAGTAATACTTTTCGGGCAGAACCAGCGTCAGGATCCGGCTGCCGTCCAGCGGCGGGATCGGGATCAGGTTGAAAATCGCCAGACCGATGTTGATCGTGGCGGCATACCTGAAAAACACCGCCAGCACCGCAAAAAGCGTCTCGTTGATCGCCTGTGTGTGATCGTAGACCACTGCCCAGATATTCAGCAGAATGAGCGCGATAAACGCCATAATGATGTTCGACACCGGCCCGGCCAGTGCGACCAGCGCGAAGCTTTTCTTCCCGTTTTTCAGATTGTTCGGGTTGACCGGCACCGGCTTCGCGTAACCGAAGCCGACGAGCAGGATCATGATCGAACCGATCAGATCCAGATGCGCCATGGGGTTGAGCGTCAAACGACCCTTCAGCCGCGCCGTCTGATCACCCTGCTTCATCGCCATCCACGCGTGCGCGCACTCGTGAACCGGGAAGCAGACGAAGACGATCAGCGCGATCGCCGCCATTTCCATAAAGAACGAAGCCCAGTCGCCGTTCCGGATCAAGTCAATAAGCTCACGAATCATGTCGTCAGACCCCCTTGTCTTCGTTTATTTTCAATTCTTTCGCCCGCGACAAACCGCGGGACGCCGCAATAGTCGTTCACGACACGCGCTTCAAAACGCGTCCTGTCGCACATCGCGGCGACCTGTTCCGGCTGTTCCTCGCCGCACTCGAAGAAGAAGCCGCCGCCGGGACGCAGC
>ONWP01000365.1 GCA_900321595.1 uncultured Eubacteriales bacterium | reverse complement strand
TTATTTTTTGTTGCATTTTTGGTCTTTATGTGCTAAAATCAAGAAAAAAAGGAGTAATATCTATGAATCGTGAGCAACTCAAAACCAGCGCAAAAACACAGCTCGGCGGCGGCATCTTCAAGAGCCCGTGGCTGATGGCGCTCCTGTACCTCGTCGTCGCGACGGCGATCACCAGCGCCAGCTCTATCGTGCTCGTCGGTCCGATCATCGTCATGGGGCCGATCGCGTACGCGCAGTGCAAGGCGTTCCTGCGCGTCGCCAGAGGAGAGGCCGCCAACTATGATCTCGGCACCCTGTTCGACGGCTTCAAGGATGATTTCGGTCAGAACCTGCTGCTTGGTCTGATGACGTCGATCTTCGTCTGTCTGTGGTCAATGCTTTTCGTGATCCCCGGCATCATCAAGATGTACGCGTATTCGATGGCGTTCTATGTCAAGGCGGATCATCCCGACTACGATTGGCATCAGTGCCTGAATGAAAGCAAGCGCCTGACCGACGGACACAAGGGCGAGCTGTTTGTGCTTGATCTGAGCTTTATCGGATGGCTGATCGTCGGCTCGCTGGCTTGCGGCCTCGGTACGCTGTGGGTCACCCCGTACCAGTTCGCGACGAAGACGAACGCGTATCTGTATCTGCTGTCAGCTACACCCGCGCAGGCGATCCCCGTGCAGCCCGAAGCGTAACAAGAATCAAACAAACAGGAAACGGTTCCGCGCGGAACCGTTTTTTCTTTTCTGCGCTTGCGAAAAACGCCGGAATATGGTATCATCTGTAAATAAGCGGTGACACAAATGCGACTGAGCGAGATATTATTCCACGCCGCGGACACCGGCGGCGCGGTGACGCAGGGCGCCGGGCGGCTGCTGGATACGCGCTATTATACGGGGACGGACTGCTTTGCCGGCGGGCAGGGCGTCACGAACGACGGGAAGTTTTACTATTGCGCCGGGACGGTCGCGCCCCTGCATTATAACGGGCTGATGAAGATCGACATCGCCACCGGCGACATCGTTTGCAAGCGCGGCCGGTACCTGCCGCCGGAGCTGGCGGAGCAGGGCTTCAATCATTACGGCGGCTGCACATATTTCGAGGGAAAGCTGTACGTGGCGATCGAGGATCGACACAGGATGCATCCGTGTATCGGCGTATTTGACGCGCAGACGCTGCTTTTCACGGGACGGTACAGGATCCTGGGCGGAGATATCCAGCCGAACGGCAATCTGCCGTGGTGCGCGGCGGATCATGCGCATCGGCTGCTGTACACCGGCTTTTTCGATCATTGCGAGCACATCAATGTGTTTGATATCGACACGCTGGAGCTCAACCGCCGCATTTCGCTGGATCGGTACGTCGAGAAGACGCAGGGCGGCGAGATGTATGACGGCAAGATCTATATCTCCTGTCACGACACGTGGAAGCGGAAGCATATCTACGCGATCGACCCCGGGACGGGTCACGTGGAGACCGTCATGGAGCGCACGGCGGGGCTGAACCTCGTTGAATCCGAGGGCATGACGATCACCGACGGCCCGACCGGGCCGATCCTGCACCAGATCGACATCGTATATCCGTTCGGCATGGCGCTGCGGCGCTACGCGCTGTATTGAATACAGAAGGATCGACCGCGCGGGCCGATCCTTTTTTTGACGATTTCATTTGTCAGACATGACAAAACGAAGACGCATAATTTGTTGAATCCGCTGAAAATAGATCGAAATTCAGGATTTTTACAAAAATCGGGCGGAAAACAACGTATACATAATGAAGCGGATCGAAGGACGCGGGAGGTGGTGAGATTGCCGGTGTTCATCGCAGCTTTGGTGGACGACGCGGACGAGGCGCGGTTCACTTCGTTTTACGAAAAGCATCGGGATCCGGCGCTGCGGCTCGCGATCGGCTATCTGCGCGACCCCATGCTGGCGGAGGACGCCGTGCAGGAGGCGTTCATCCGCTTCGCGAAAGGCTTTGCCCGGATGCGGAACGAGCCGGAGGAAACGCTTGTCGGCGCGCTGCGGGCGCTCCTGCGGTATTCCGCTCTTGATATCCTGCGGCGGGAAAAGCGCGACGCCTGTCTGCCGCTCGAGGATTGGGACGCGCCGGATACGGACGACGGCGCGGGCGAGCTGACGGATCTGATCCTGCGCCTGCCGGACGGCCTGGGACACCTGCTGATCCTGCATCACGTCTACGGCTGCACCGTACGGGAGCTGAGCGTGATGCTGCGTCAGAGTCCCGACAAGGTGTACCGGCGTCTGCGCCGGGGAAGAGCGCTGCTCGCGGAGCAGCTGAAGGATCAGGGGAAGGGAGGTTCTGAAACGTGAACGACACTGTACTCAAGGAATTGCTGACGACGGCGGATCGCGGGATCCGGAAACGGGAGGATCGCCTGATCGCGTCTGTCGAAAGGCAAGCGCTCTCGTCGATCGCCGAAAAGCGGATGGATACGCTGTGCCGTCAGATGACGGGCGATCGGTATCACGCCGTCTACGGGAAGGTCAGAGTCCTGCTGATCGCGGCGATCGTCGCAGGTCTTCTCATGGCC
>ONWP01000293.1 GCA_900321595.1 uncultured Eubacteriales bacterium | reverse complement strand
TATTCGCGTAGTCGGAGCTGTGGCAGACGAGGCAGGGAATGCCCAGCCGGTTGATCATGTCGGTGTATTTGCGCGCGAGTACGTCCAGGATCATGATGCCCTTGGAGTGCAGCTGCGTCACGGTCTCCTCGACGACGTCGGGCGGCAGCAGCGGATGGATGAAGTTGACGATGACGCCGATTTTGTTGAGCGCGTAGAACGCGACGATCGACTGAACCGTCGTCGGCATGAAGACCGTATATACGTCGCCGGGCTGCAGGCCGAGCTCGATGCGCACGTAAGCCGCGAGCGCGTCCATATCGGCGACGATCTGCGTATTGAGATACCGCTTGCTCAGATGCTGCTGGCAATAGTATGTGCCGTACTCCTCCGTACAGGCTTTGTAGTATTCATAACAGCTCATATTGCCGGGTTCTACCATAATTTGCACCTCGTGTTCATATTTTCGTCTTAAATTAACAATGTTATCATAACAATCCGGCGCTCTGTTTTCATCGTCTTATTTTTGATTATTATGGACTAGTTAAACTTAGTCCATAAATTTTTAAACTCGGACGATTGCATATTTGCGCCGGATGTGGTAAAATATCTGAAAATGAGTTTGTGCGGGCAGCCGCAGAGGGGAAGATGTGCGATCGTGACAGCCGAACCGAAGCATCTCGATCTGATCGACAAGAGCTTCGATCCGCTGACGTTGACCACCGGAAGATTCCGGCCGGGCGACGCGGATCTCTTCGTCGCCGGTCAGACCGACGACGTTAAACGCAGGATCGGCGAAGCGGAGCTGCTGTACTACCGCGGCAACGTGCAGGAGGCCATGCGCCGGTTCGAGGAGATCGCCGACGTCGGCTCTCTGCCGGCTGTGACGGCTTCGATCCTGTGCCGGTCGATCTGTTTGCTGGCCGACGGCAGCGTGGACACGCTCATGGACGTCTTCCGCAGCGCTGCGGCGCTCAAGGGCGTGCTGCCCGAGGATGACCCGATGCGTGTGCTCAGCGGCTATCTTCTGCTGTACTTCAATATCCTGATCTACAACGCGCCGGCGATCCGGTTCCCGGAGGTCGGCGTCAGGGCGTTTTCCGTTCCGGCTTCTCTCAAGCCCATGGCGTTTTACGTCTATACCCATTATCTGTTGGAGATCGGCGACGTGGGACGGGCAGTCGGCATGGCTGAGGGCGCGCTTCTGACGTCTGACGAATCCGTCCCGCTGCCGGAGATCAATCTGAGCCTCGTGATCTGCGCCGGTTATATGCTGCGCAGCGAGTGGAGCAAGGCGGAGTACTATTTCCGGCACGCGTGGGAGCTGGCGAAACCGGACGGGCTGATCATGCCGTTTGTCGAGCATCGCAGAATGCTCTTCGGCATGGTGGAGAAGTGCCTGCGCTACAGCGAGCCGCAGGTCTACAAGCAGATCCAGGATCTGGCGAACGACTATCACAGACACTGGGTCTACATCCACAACGCGCTGACGGGCGACGAGATCACCACGAGTCTGACGGCCATCGAGTACAACGTCGCGAAGCTTGCGAAGCTGGGCATGGTCAATCAGGAGATCGCCGATTTTACCGGCATTTCCGTCAACTCCGTCCGCGCGCACCTGCGCCATATTTTCAACAAGCTCGGCATCGAAAGCCGAAAAGAAATATCCCATTACGTCATTTAGAAAGGAGCTGATGCCTGATGGTCGCCATCAATGCGAATCTGTGCAAAAACTGCGGCTACTGCATCAAATTCTGTCCGAAGAACATCCTGAAGACGGGGACCGTACGCAATCGCATGGGGCAATTCTACCCGGTGATGACGGACGAAAGCCTGTGCATCACCTGCGCGATCTGCGCGACGATGTGCCCTGAGGGTGCGATCGAAGTCACGGAAGGAGGGAAAGCCTGATGGGTGAAAAGCGTTTCATGAAGGGGAACGAGGCCATCGCGGAAGCCGCTGTGCGCGCCGGATGCCGTTTCTTCGCGGGCTACCCGATCACACCGCAGAACGAGATCCCCGAATATCTGTCGTGGCGTCTGCCCGAGGTGGGCGGCTCCTACGTGCAGGGTGAGAGCGAGATCGCGTCCGTCAATATGGTCTACGGCGCCGCCGCGATGGGCACGCGCTCGATGACCTCGTCCTCCGGCCCCGGCATCAGCCTGAAGGCCGAGGGCATCAGTTATCTGGCCGCCGCCATGCTGCCCGCGCTGATCGTCAATATCAGCAGAGGCGGCCCGGGCCTGGGCTCCATCCAGCCCGCGCAGTCGGATTACCTGCAGGCGACGAAAGCGCTCGGACACGGCGGTTTTCACGCGATGGTCTTCGCGCCGGCGTCGGCGCAGGAGGCCGTGGACGTGGTCTATGAGGCGTGGGATTACGCCGAACGCGACCGCAATCCCGTGCTGGTGCTCATGGACGGGTGCCTCGGCAACATCATGGAAGAGGTCGAGCTGCCGCCCATGCGGGAGTTCACCGACGAGGACATCCCCGAGTGGAGCCTGTCGCGCCGCAACGGCAGAGACTATCAGGGCAATATCACGCCCATCTATACCGAGCCCATTCTCGAGGGTCTTAACGCCATGGCGGGCGAGATGTACAAGGCGTGGGAAGAGGACGACGTCAAGGTCGAGGAATTCCTCGTCGAGGACGCCGAGTACGTGGTCGTGGCGTACGGCATCGCGGCAAGAGTCGCCAAGGAAGCCGTCATGGAGCTGCGCGACAAGGGCTTCAAGGTCGGCCTGATCCGTCCGATCACGCTGTACCCGTTCCCGAAGAAGTCCATTCACGACCTGGATTACAGCCGCGTAAAGGGGATCATCGATGTGGAGATGACCATTCCCGCGCAGATGCATGACGACATCGCCCAGCAGGTGATGGAGCGCTGCCCGATCTTTGAATACGGCCGCAGCGGCGGCTGCCTGCTCGACGACGAGGGCGTTTACGAAGCGATTTACGACATTGTGACCGGGGGAGGTGCTGACAATGGCTGAATATAAGCGTTCCACCATGATCGCGGACAGCCCCAGCGGCTATTGCCCCGGGTGCCTGCACTCGCTGGCGACGCGCCTGATCAGCGACGTCATCGATGAGCTGGGACAGGGCGACAACTCCCTGAACGTCATCAGCGTCGGCTGCAGCGCGCTGAATCTGCTCTACTGGAGCGGCGACTACCTGGGCGTGGCGCACGGCAGAGCGCCGGCTTCGGCGACGGGCATCAAGCGCACGAATCCCGAACGGCTCGTCTTTACCTATCAGGGCGACGGCGACCTGGCGGCGATCGGCCTGGCGGAGATCATGTCCGCCGCCAACAGAGGCGAGAACTTCACCGTCATTTTTGCGAACAACCAGACCTACGGCATGACCGGCGGTCAGATGGCGCCGACCACGCTGATCGGCCAGAAGACCACAACGACGATCTACGGCCGCGACCCGGCGACGACCGGATATCCCATGAAAATGTGCGAGATCCTGTCCACGCTGGAGGCGCCCGCGTATATCGCGCGTTTCGCGCTCAACAACCCCAAGGGCGTGCGCGACGCCAGAGCCGGCATTAAGAAGGCGTTTGAGGCGCAGCTGGCCGGGAAGGGCTTCACCTTCGTGGAGCTGCTGACCAACTGCCCGACGAACTGGCATATGACGCCGCTGCAGACGCTGGATTACATGAACACCAACACGATCCCGTATTTCAAGCCCGGCGTATACCGGGACCGCACGAGCGAGGAGGCAGGCGCATGAAACAGACCTTTGTATTCTCCGGTTCCGGCGGACAGGGCATCATGAGTGCCGGCATCACACTGGCGCAGACGGCCATCGCCATGGGACGCCACGCGACGTATCTGCCCGAGTACGGCCCGGAGCAGCGCGGCGGCAGCGCCAAGTGCACCGTCGTCATCAGCGACGACCCCATCGTTTCGCCGCTGCCCAGACGCTGTGATATCCTGATCACGATGAACGAGCTGTCCTATCGTAAATTCGAGGAGGACCTCAAGCCCGACGGCGTGCTCCTGGCGAACTCCTGCCTGGTCAAGAGCGCCGAGCCCAGAGACGATATCACGCTCATCAGCGCCGCCGTCGACGACATCGCGCTGGAGGTCGGCAACCCGAAGACGGCCAACGTGATCCTGCTGGGCATCCTCATCGGCGCGACGGACGTGGTGCGTCTGGACGTGTTTGAGGAGTCTCTGAAAGTGAAATTCGGCGCCAAGAGCCCTGAGGTCCTGGCGATGAATCTGGACGCGCTGTCCAAGGGCTACGCGCTGGGACAGCAGTATAAATAGTCATAACGGAGGGTATGATCAATGGCGAAAATCGGTATCGGCACATGGGCCGGCAAAATCAATCTGCGCATGGCAAGAGGCGAAGTGCAGTTCACGATCAGTGAGGATGAGAACGGCGATTACAAGATCGACGTGCAGCTTCCCGGCGGCCTGAAGACCGCGAAGATCAAGTTCATGAACCTGAAGGAGGAAGCCGACGGCAAGACGATCAGCGGCGAAGGCACCATCAGCGTGCTGCCCGGCCGCAAGCTCACCGGCGCGTTCACCTTCGAGGAGGACACTTTCGTGGGCGAGATCAAGGCGCCTGTCGTCGGCAAGATCAAGATCACCGACGGTCACCGCGTGTAAAAATGGAGACCGGCTCCCGCGCGGAGCCGGTTTTGCTGTTCACGAAGATTTCACTTGAAATTCTTTGCCGCGGGGTTTATACTGAAGGCAGAATCGGTTTGTGCCGGATCTACATCGAATCAAGGGGGCATTTTTCCGTGAAAAAACGCATTTTCGCAGTCGTACTGAGCTTTGTTCTGCTGCTGGGCGCGCTGTGCGTCCCGGCATTCGCCGAGGAGCAGCTTCGTTACGTGGTTTTGGGTGATTCCATTGCCCACGGCTCCGGCTTGTCCAATCCGACCGACGCCGTTTACGGCCGCATCGTCGCCGATACGAACGGCTACGCTTATGAGAATTACGCCGTACCCGGCCACACCACGCAGGCGATGCTGCGCCGCATGGAAAACGAAAAGGTCGCCGGCGCGATCGCGGACGCGGACATCATCTCGATCTCCATCGGCGGCAACAACTTCCTGCTGGACAATCTGGGCGCGATGCTCTTCAACGGGATCGTGAAGAAGGATTTCAGCCGGATGGATACGATCGCGGAGAAGTATGACGCGGATCTGCGGCAGATCGTGGAGAAGATCCTCAATGCGAATCCCGACGTGACGATCGTCCTGCAGACCATCTACAATCCGCAGACGGCCTACGTGGGCATGGTCTACCAGCAGGGCGCGGACCGGCTCAACGCGGTCATTGAGACGGTCGCGGCCGACAACGCGGACAGCGTTCTGGTCGCCGACGTGGCCGGCGCGCTCAATACCCGTCCCGACGACTTCGCGAAGGACGGCATTCATCCCAGCGCGCAGGGCAATGAGAAGATCGCCGTCGTCGTGCTGAAGACGCTCGCGGACGCGGGTCTCGGCACAGCGACCGAGCCTGTGATCAACACCCCCGGCAAGGATATGCCGGGCGTGCGGGGCAATATGTTCTTCATCAACTTCTTCGGCTTTGTGCTGAATATGCTCGGCAACCTGTACGCCGTCGTCCGCATCAGATAAGAATCTCAGAACATACGAAAGAGCCCGGCCGGGAACGGTCGGGCTCAAATCGTGTTGATTGACTCAGAACAGGCCGGTGATCACGCCGTTTTCGTCCACGTCGATGCGTTCGGCCGCCGGGGATTTCGGCAGGCCGGGCATCGTGAGGATGCTGCCCGTGAGCGCGACGACGAAGCCGGCGCCTGCGCTGATCTTCAGCTCGCGCACGGTGACGGTGAAGTCCTCCGGCGCGCCGAGAAGCGTCGGGTCGTCCGAGAAGCTGTACTGCGTCTTCGCGACGCAGACGGGAAGACCGCCGAACCCCAGCTTTTCGAGGAACGCCGCCTGCTGCTTCGCCTCCTTCGTCAGGAGCAGGTGCTTTCCGCGGTAGACGCGCTTGACGATCGCGCGGAGCTTCTCCTCGATCGGCTGGTCGAGGTCGTAGCAGAAGCGGAAATCATTCGGCGCTTCGCAAAGCCGGACGACCTCGCGCGCCAGCGCCTCGCCGCCCGCGCCGCCGTTTGCCCAGACCGTGGACAGGACGACGTTTACGCCCATTTCGCGGCACCGGTCGATGACCAGCGCGATCTCCGCGTCCGTGTCGGTGGGGAAGCGGTTGACGGCGACGACCGCCGGCAGACCGTACACGTCCCGCACGTTCGACAGGTGGCGCAGCAGGTTCGGCAGGCCCTTTTCCAGCGCGTCCAGATCCTCCGTAGCCAGCGCCGTCTTCGCGAGGCCGCCGTGCATCTTGAGCGCGCGAACCGTCGCGACGACGACGGCCGCGTCAGGCCGCAGGCCGGCCGCCCGGCACTTGATGTCGAAAAACTTCTCCGCGCCCAGATCCGCGCCGAAGCCGGCCTCCGTGACCACGTAATCGGACAGCTTCAGCGCCGTTTTCGTCGCGATGACGCTGTTGCAGCCGTGGGCGATATTGGCGAAGGGGCCGCCGTGGATGATGGCGGGCGTCCCCTCCAGCGTCTGGACAAGATTCGGCTTGAGCGCGTCCTTTAGAAGCGCGGTCATCGCGCCCGCCGCGCGCAGATCTCCGGCTGTGACGGGCTTGTCGTCATAGGTGTAGCCCACCACGATCCGGGCAAGACGCGCCTTCAGGTCGGCGAGGGAATCCGCCAGACACAGCACAGCCATGATTTCGCTGGCGACGGTGATGTCGTAGCCGTCCTCCCGGGGCACGCCGCTCATACGGCCGCCCAGACCGTCGGTGACGCGCCGAAGCTGGCGGTCGTTCATGTCCACGCAGCGCTTCCAGGTAATGCGCCTGGGATCGATCCCCAGCGCGTTGCCCTGGAAAATGTGGTTGTCGAGCATCGCCGCGAGCAGGTTGTTCGCTGCGCCGATCGCGTGGAAGTCGCCGGTGAAGTGCAGGTTGATATCCTCCATGGGGACGACCTGCGCGTAACCGCCGCCGGCCGCGCCGCCCTTGACGCCGAAGACCGGCCCCAGCGAGGGCTCGCGCAGCGCCACGCAGACGCGCTTGCCGATGCGCGCCAAGCCGTCGGCCAGACCGATGGTCGTGGTCGTCTTTCCTTCGCCCGCCGGGGTGGGCGTGATGGCGGTGACGAGGATCAGTCTGCCGTCCGGCCTGTCGGTCTTGCGGATGGCGATGTGATCGAGCTTTGCTTTATAATGGCCGTAGGGCTCTACATATGCCCGGTCGATCCCTGCCCGGTCGGCGACCTCGCCGATGGGCAGCATGTTCGCGCTTTGCGCGATTTCGATATCAGTCATGGTTTTACGCTCCACGGAAGAATTTGACGGCTGAACGGAACAGCCCCATATCGTAATTGCCCGGCACATTCTGATAGAGCCCATCGCCGATGCGCTCGGCGTGTCCCATCTTGCCGAACACGCGGCCGTCGGGCGAGGTGATGCCCTCGACGGCGAACGCGCTCTGATTCGGGTTGAATTCGATATCGGCGGTGACGCTGCCGGCCAGATCGACGTACTGCGTCGCGATCTGCCCCTTTGCGGCAAGCGCGCGGATCACGTCGTCGCCGGCGCGGAACCGGCCTTCGCCGTGGGAGATCGGCACGCTGTAGATCTCGCCGGGCTTTGTCTCGGCGAACCACGGGGACAGACTGCTCGCCACGCGCACGCGCACGATGGCGCTCTGGTGGCGGCCGATGGTGTTGAAGGTCAGCGTCGGATCGTTCGGGCCGGTCTCAATGATGCGTCCGTAGGGCACGAGCCCCAGCTTGATGAGCGCCTGGAAGCCGTTGCAGATGCCGCCCATGAGCCCGCCGCGCTCGTCGAGCAGACGCGTGACCGCGTCCGCGACCACCGCGCCGCGGAAAAAGGCAGTGATGAATTTGCCGGAGCCGTCCGGTTCGTCGCCGCCGGAAAAGCCGCCGGGGATGAACACGATCTGGCTGTCGTCCACAAGCTTCGCGAAATCCGCGGCGCTCTTCGCGACGCCCTCGGGCGTCATATTGTTGACCACGAAGAGCTTCGCCTTCGCGCCCGCGTCCTCGAAGGCCTTCGCCGTGTCGTACTCGCAGTTTGTGCCGGGGAAGACCGGGATCAGCACCTGCGGCCGCGCCGCAGGAACGGCCGGCGCGATCGGCGCTTTTTCTGTCCATGTGAACGCGGTCTCGTTCACGTCCGTTTTGACGATGCGGGGATAGACGCTCGCGAGCTTTCCCTCATAGAGATTCAGCAGCGCGTCGAGCGACAGCGCCTCGCCGCCGCAAACGATCTGCGCGTCGTCCGTCGTTTCGCCGATCAAACGACCGGTCAGCGGCGCGTCGGGCGCAAGCTCCAGCAGGAACGCGCCGACGTGACCGGCAAAGGGCTCCGCGCCGTCCGCGTACCGGAAGCCGAGGCCGTTGCCGATGCAGGCCTTGAAAACGCCCTCCGCCGCGCTCTTTTCGCCGACGGGCCAGCAGGCGAGGATCTTGCCCTCGCGCGCGAGGCGCGTCACCCGGTCGAAGACGTTCAAAAGCGACTGCGTCTCGGGCAGTCCCTCTTCGTCGTAATCGGGCGCGAGCAGCGCGACGCGATGGCCGGCCGCCTTGAATTCGGGGGAGACGACGTCGCCGGTTTTGCCCATGGTCACCGCGAAGGAGACCAGCGTCGGGGGAACGTCCAGATCCTCGAAGGAGCCGCTCATGCTGTCCTTGCCGCCGATGGCCGCCATGCCAAGCTGCATCTGCGCCTCAAACGCGCCCAGCAGCGCGGCGAGGGGCTTGCCCCAGCGCGCGGGGTCGCGGCCGGGCTTTTCAAAATACTCCTGGAAGGTCAGCCAGACGTCCTCACGGGACGCGCCGGCCGCGATGAGCTTGGCTACAGAGTGTACGACCGCCAGATAGGCGCCGTGATAGGGGCTCTTCTCGCTGACGTCGGGATCAAAGCCCCACGCCATGAAGGAGCAGTCGTCGGTGTGGCCGTCGACGGGCAGCTTCGTCACCATGGCCTGCGCCGGCGTGCGCTGATATCTGCCGCCGAAGGGCATGAAAACGCTGCC
>ONWP01000130.1 GCA_900321595.1 uncultured Eubacteriales bacterium | reverse complement strand
GATGCTGCTGGATACGATGCCGGCCGTCACGGCGGGCTTCACGTTCGCGCCAGCGGCGGGCACGGCGGAAAAGGGGAACGCGGCGGTCGCCGATCATTTCCTGCCGCCGATCCCGGAAGGGGCGAACGGCGCGTACTATTCTTTCAATTATAACAACGTCCATGTGACGGTGCTCGACATGACGAAAAACAAGCTGCGCGGCGGGCTCTCCGACGAGCAGACGGCGTTCCTGCGGGAGGATCTGGCCGCCGCGGGCGCCAGATGGAAGGTGCTCGCCATCCACGGCGACGTGTTCTCCGGCGCGAAGACCGCCGACACGCGCAATCACAAGACGTATTACGGCGAGGTGACGAGCCTGGCCGACGAGCTGGGGATCGACCTGGTGCTCACCGGCAGCGAGGGCGTCTACACCAGGACCGACAGCGTGTTCCTGGGCAAGACGGATCAGTCGCCGATGGTCTCCTATCCGTTCGACGGCAAATATTATAAGACGCTGGTCAAGCCGAAGGGCACCGTTTACAGCGCCCTGGGCCCCTCCGGCAGCGCCTGCACGCAGACGGTCGACTATGAGAGCGTCGATACGAAGAACGGCGTTGCGGCCAGAGAGCTGGACAGCGACAAGCCCATGTTCACATCTTATACCGTGCGCGGGGACGATCTGCTGCTGCGCACCTATACGCTGGACGGCAAGAAGGCCACGCTGGTGGATTCGCTGCTCATCAAGAAGGCGGAGCCCAGCGTCCTGCGGGGCGACGTGAACAGCGACGGCAAACTGACGGCGAAGGACGCGCGGCTGGCGCTGCGCATCTCCGCCCGGCTGGAGCCGAACGTGACGGATCGTATGCTTAAAATCGCCGATCTGGACGGCGACGGCAAGGTGACGGCGGGCGAAGCGCGCAGGATCCTGCGCGCCAGCGCGAAGCTGGAAACGCTTTAACGCCTTGACAAACCCGAAATCGAGTGATACCATAAAATCAGAAAGACGAGGAGAGGTGTCTGACATGAAGAAAAGAACACGCCGCCTGCTTGCGCTGCTGCTGTCCGTCGTGCTGGTCTCGACCTGCGTTACGGGCGCGGCGTTCGCCGCCTACGACCCGAACGCGTTCGGCAGCGTCAATGACGAGGCGCACAACGCCAGCCGTCTGACCAAGGGCTTTTACAACGCCACCGACACGCTGATCGACATCCTCGGCGTGGCCATCACCTCGCTGATGCCGGATCAGGCCGCGTGGGCCAAGGGGAAGGGCGAAGCGAAAACCGCCGTCATGGCCGGCGACGAGACGTTCATCGACGAGCCCGCCGCGGGCGCGCGCTGGTCTGTGGGCTACGACAGCGCTTCTCTGCTGGAAGGGCAGAACGTGCTCGACGGCAATCATTACGTCGGCGGTACGCTGAAATTCAATAAGAAGGTCGCCACGAGCGTCGAGGACGACCTGCGGGTGCGCACCGTCGCCATGGACGACGGCTCCGGCCGCGGCGTCACGGTCTTTGCCGTCATTGACGGCTTCGGCCTCTCCGCGACGGACGTGTGGGCGATCCGCGAGGAAATGGCGGATTTCTGTGCGGAAAAGAACGTCAAGAGCCTGAATATCTCCGTGCTGCATCAGCATTCCGCGGTGGATACGCTGGGTCTCAACGGCAATTTCTGGACGGCGCTGTTCGGCAATCCGTGGCGGAACCTCTTCGGTCAGAAGCCTGTCAGCGGCCAGACCGACAGCTATATGCGCCATCTCTATGACAGCGTGGAGGCCACGGTGGAAAACGCCGTCGCGAACATGACGACCGGCGCGCTCTACTACGGCAAGGTCAGCCTCGCGGAGTACGTCCGCGACAAGCGCGACCCGCAGGTGCTCGATCCGTTCATGGAGCGGTTCCGCTTCGTGCCGGATGACGGCGGTCGGGAGATCTGGCTGTCCACCAGCAATATCCACTGCGTCGGCAACGGCGCCGGCGGCACGCTCATCACCGGCGACTATCCCTATTACATGGAGCAGTACATCAACGCGCAGTACAACGCGGACTTCTGCCTGATCCTCGGCGCGGAGCAGGGCACCACGCAGGATCACAGCACCATCGAATATGAGGACGACGGCTCCGTGCTGGGCAGCCTGCCCGCCTACGGCGAAGCGCTGGCGCGGCGGCTGGCGAGCGTTGAGAATGAGACCGAGGTCGCGCCGATCCTGAATATCGCGCACCGGCAGGTCGCGTTCGACATCAGCAACAAGATCCTGATCCTCGCGGGCAAGGGCGGTCTCACGACGAATCCCATCCGCCACGCGGGCATCGGCAAGTATCAGGAGCTCAGCGAGATCGGCTACATGGAGATCGGCAGGGACGTGGCTGTGGCGATCGTGCCCGGCGAAGCGGCGGCGGAGCTGTTCTACGGCGGCGCCTGTCCCGCGGACAAGTCCTGGAGCGGCGAGGCGTGGACGCTCGATCCCATCGCGGACGCCGCGCCCGATAAGGATCTGATCGTCTTCGGCCTGATGAACGACATGGTCGGCTACATCATCCCCGACAACGACTACATGCCCATCCTGTACCCGGAGAACAGCTCGCTGGAGGTCGTCGCGCTGGGCGACACCGTCGCGAGCACCATGACGAACGCGCTGGCGGAGCTGATCGGCGCGGTCGGATAACAAAAACACCGCAGGAGGAAACAGGTATGACTTGTCCGTATTGCGGAACGGAAAGCCCGGAATCAACCACCGTTTGTCCGGCGTGCGGGGCGGCGCTGTCGGCCGCGCAGCCGGCGCAGGCTTCCCTTGAGCAGCCGGCGCAGAACGGGACACCCGCGCCGGGACAGGCGTTTCCCGCGCCCGAATCGGACCCGTATAAAGGCCATTCCATGGGCTGGTTCAAATTTCACATCTATTTCGCGCTGTTCGCCAGCGCGATCGTGAACGGGCTCTCCTCGCTCTCGTACTTTACCGGGACGATCTTCGGCGCCGGCAGAGACGATGTTTACAGAGCCTTTCCCGCCGTTCCGATCATCTGCGTCGTTATGGGCTTCCTGATGCTCGGTTTCGCGGTGCTCGCCATCATCACGCGTTTTTCGCTCGCGGCGCTGGAGAAGAAAGGACCGCTGCTTCTGTACATAGTGTATGGCGTGGAGATCGTGTTCTCTCTGCTCTTCGCGCTCGCGCTGTATCTGGTGACGGGTGTTGCTGAAGTGTTTGACCCGTCTTTGATCTTCTCTGTGGTCTTAAATCTGGTATTCCTGATCGTCAACATCGTCTATTTTACCAAGCGAAAGGATATCTTCGTCAACTGATCGATGCTTCAAAACAACAGACGTCGGATCGCTCCGGCGTCTGCTTTTGTTATCGCGTCATGGCCGCGCGGATCAGGCCGCAGAACAGCGGATGCGGCCGGTTCGGCCGGGATTTGAACTCCGGGTGGAACTGCACGCCCACGTAAAACGGGTGCTCCGCGACCTCCACGGTCTCCACCAGCGTGCCGTCCGGACTCGTGCCGGACAGGACCAGCCCCGCCCGGGCGAGCGCGTCGCGGAAGTCGTTGTTGAGCTCGTACCGGTGGCGGTGCCGTTCGCTGATGCGGTCCTGCCCGTAGCAGGCGCGCAGGATCGTGTCCGGCGCGACGTCGCAGGGGTACGCGCCCAGACGCAGCGTGCCGCCCTTGTCGATCAGGTCGCTCTGGCCGGGAATGAAGTCGATGACGCGGTGGGTCGATTCCTGGTCGAACTCGCCGGAATGCGCGTCCGCCCAGCCGCAGACGTGCCGCGCGAACTCGATGACGGCGATCTGCATGCCCAGACAGATGCCCAGGTACGGCAGACCCGTTCTGCGCGCGTGACCGGCCGCGGCGATCATGCCCTCGACGCCACGCTCGCCGAAGCCGCCGGGGACGATCATGCCGTCGAGCCCGGCGAGCGTCTGCGCGGCGTTTGCCTCCGTGACGGTCTCGGCGTCGATCCAGCGGATCTCCGCCCGGCAGCCGTAGCGGTAGCCGGCGTGGCGCAGCGCCTCGTTGACCGACAGGTACGCGTCGTGCAGCTGGGTGTATTTGCCGACCATGCCGATGACGACGCGCTTGTCCGCGGCCTTGACGCGCTCCACCATGGCTTCCCACTCGGTCAGATCCGGCGGCGGCGCGTCGATCCCCAGCTTGCGGCAGACCACGTCCGAAAAGCCGGAGCGCTCCAGCATCAGCGGCGCCTCATACAGCACCGGCAGGGTGATATTCTCGATCACGCAGTCTGGCTTGACATTACAGAACATGGCGATCTTTCGGAAGATTCCCTCTTCCAGCGGTTCATCACAGCGCAGGACGATGATGTCCGGGCTGATGCCCATTCCCTGCAGTTCCTTGACCGAG
>ONWP01000347.1 GCA_900321595.1 uncultured Eubacteriales bacterium | reverse complement strand
CTTCCCGGACAGGCCGGTCGCGTAGCCGAGCTTTTTGAGCGCGGCGGCGATCGTGGGGACCTGCGGGGTGAGGCCGCTGGCGCGGCGGTGCCCGGCGAGGATCGCGCGGACGCCCGCGTTGCCGGGATACCGCCCGGTCAGAAGCGCTGCGCGCGACGGCGAGCACACGGGCGACGCGGAATACATCGACGTGAAGCGCACCCCGTCGCGCGCCAGCGCGTCGATATGCGGCGTCTTGAGGTCAGCCGACCCCATGCAGCCAAGGTCGCCGTAGCCCTGATCGTCGGTCATGATGAAGATCACATTCGGTCGTTTCATAAGATGCCTCCGCGTCCGTTTCCGGTTCGGTCAATAAAAGCTTACGTATTCGTAAACAGATCCGTGATCGTGGACGCGGCGCGCAGGCCGTTGAGCGTCACAGGCGCCGCCACGGCGGGCACAAATCTCTGCACGGTCAGATCCATCTGGCGCACGCCGTTTGCGTAGACCTCCACGTACTTCAGCGAGAGATCCTCCTCGTCCAGATAGACGCGCAGCGTCCCCTGATCGTTTTTGTAGGACGCGCAGGTCAGCTTCTGCCCGTCGCGCTCCGCCTCATAGACGTCGTGCTCCGCGTCCTCCATGTATTTGGAGTAATCCATGCTGTTGCCGTCAAAGGAATCCATCATGGATTCCAGACCGTTCAGATCCGAGTCGGACATTGTGAAGCCCAGCCCTGAGAGCGTCCCCAGCGAATTGGTGATGGACTGGATCGACTCCTTCGTGATTTTCGCGTATTTGCTCGTGTTCCGATTGACGATATAGGACGCTTCCTCATAGTAGAGGATCGAGATGTTCATGCCGCTGCCGGTGATGTCCACGCCGGAGTTTTTGCCGTCCGCCGTCACGGTCAGCCCCATCTTGCGGCCGCTCATCTCCATGGTGCCCGCCATGAAGAATTCGCCGGATTTCATCGTCTCCAGCGTCTCCCGGATGGCCTCGTCCGCGGTCTTCTTCGCGGTGGTGGGCTCCTCGGTGGTCACCTCGGTCGTGGTCACGGCGGTGGTCGGCGCGGCGGTTTCCGCGTCCTGCGTGACCGGTTCCGCCTCCTTCTTGCCGCAGGCGGCAAACAGGCCGGCGATAAGGACAATGCTGATCAACAGGGCGATGACGCGTCTGGTTTTCTTCATGTGGTTCAACCTCATTTCCTGTGTGTATGTTTTTATGATCACGGGACGATCCTGTCCCGCTGTTCAGCGAAACGGCCGCCGGAGCGGGATACGAACAATCCGGCCGCGTCGTTGCCGTCGGGCAGACCGAAGCAGACGACGCTGCGCCTGAGCGCGCGCACGGACGCGATATCCGACATCAGCAGCGTGGGCTGTCTGCTCCCCTTGCCCGTGTAGAGTCTGCCGGATGTGTCCACGCAGTAGTAGCGGTTCCGGTAGACGGCGAGCTGGCGCATGGAGCCCGCCAGCGCCGCGTCGCCCTGCCGGGTCACCGCGTGCAGATTGCCGCCGCGATCCAGATAGTAAACCGCCGCGCCGTTTTCCGTGACGGCGCAGGACGCCGCGTTTTCGCCGATCGTCTCGGCGCTTGCCTGCGTCACGCGCAGAAGCGAGCCGTCGCCGCAGACGCAGACGCAGCTGTCCGCGCCCGTCGGAACGGGCTGCTGCGCAAGAACCGTCCCGTCCGCCGTGACCGGATGCGTCAGACCGCCGGCGTCCAGCCAGAGCAGCCGTCCGGGCGAGAAGCGGATCGTGTCGGATATGACCGCCGTCAGGAAATAGCCGCTCGAGAAGGTTTCCCGGTCGCACTCGTAAACGTTGGCCGTGGTGCTCTTGACCGCGCGGCGTTCCCCGGCCGGGAACACGTCCTTGTAGATGAGCCGCGCCACGAAGGCGCTGCCGCGGCTGACGACAGCGTCGCCGCCGTCCCCGTACAGGATCTCCGACCGGTCGCTGTTGACAAAGAAGCCGCCGCCGGTCAGATTTGACGTCAGCCGGACGGGATCTGATTTGAGCGTCATATAGTACAGGCAGTTCTGGCCGTCCGTTGCGTAGACGTCTCCGCCGTCGCTGACGCTGACCGGGACGAAGCCGGAGCCCAGCTCGCCCGTCCTGCCGCCCTTCACCCAGCAGAGCTTCCCGCCCGCGGTGTAGACGATGGTGCGTCCGTCAGGTGAGATCACATAATCGGCGACTCCGGCCGCGAGCTCCTGATAAGCGCCGCCGCCCGTCGCCGCGCGGCAGAGCTGTCTGTCGCCGCTGAGCCAGCAGACCGACGAGCCGTCGTCGCTGACGGTGAAGACGGTCGTGCGCCCCGAGAAGATCTCCCGCACGCCGGTTTTTGTCGCCGACCAGAGCGTATCGGCGCGCCCCTGCCGGGTGAGCACGACAACGCACCCGCCCTGTACGGCGGTATCGGACGCCACATAGCTGCCGGGCGCCGTCTGGTTCAGAAGCCTGACGTCGCTGTAAAACACCATCCGGTCAGACGCCGGGCTGTAATAGGCCGTGATCTCCCGTCTCCCGCCGCCGAGCAGCCCGAAGACGATCGTCAGAAGCGTGACGGCAAGGATCGCCGCGATCAGCTTCCGCCCCGCGCCTGTCATGCTTTTCGGCGGCAGCCGATCCCAGAAATCGCCGCGTTTCATGCCGTATCCTCCCAGATTGATTCTTTTAAGATATTGTATCACCGCACGCGCCGTTCTGTCAACAATAAAACGCTCCGCCCGGCAGGG
>ONWP01000113.1 GCA_900321595.1 uncultured Eubacteriales bacterium | reverse complement strand
TCTGATCCAGCATCTCCGACAGTGTGCCCTCGATGCGTTTATTGTCCAGGAAACGCGCGCCGTCTGCGCTGATGTCGCCGATCTCTTTTCCGGGGACGACGGTCGCCGTGACAGCCAGCTGCGGGAAGAACCCCTGCGGATAAACGCCGAAATTCAGGACGGCCGCAAGCGTCGGGATCCCGTTTCGCGTGAGCGCCAGCATCTCGTAGGTCTGTTCGGTATTGAGCTTGGTGAAGCCGGGTCTGTCGCTGCGCATTTTCAGCAGATAGCTTTGCAGCTTATCGCTGTTGAGCGTTGACAGAGACGCGCGTTCGACCGGCCGCTCATCGTCGTGGCTGTGGCGGCGGAAGCTTTCATAGGCGTAAATCTCGTAGTCCGTCATGGGCAGATCCGCATCGCCGACGCGGGTGAACGAGCCGCGGACCTTGCCTGTGCCCTTGTAGTAACAGGGTCTCTCGGTCACATCGAGCGACGGGATCTCGGCGCTGCAGATGATCACGCCGCCGTACTCTGCCGCAGTGAAGACAGCGCGCACCGCAGGAGACATCTGGTTGCACTGTTCCGTGATCTTCTTCTGCAGATCGTTCGCGTCATAGACGCCGACCGGCTCAAAGCCCGCGGATTCATCGATCCCGAACAGAATGACGCCGCCGCCGTCCTGATTCGAAAAAGCGGACAGCGTATCATACAGCCGGGTCGGGCAGCCGCGATGCGCGGACTTGACCTCGATTGTCTGTGATTCCGTTTTGATCCGGCAGACGTCGTCTGCAACACGGATCAATTCCTCTGTGAGCATGATGTTCACCGCCTTTTCTTAAAAATAGCACACTATTTACGTAAAATCAAGAGTGATTTACGTAAAATCAAAACAAATTCACGCAATTTGCGAAAGAATTTGCGTGAATTTGAAATATTTACTTAAATTTCGCTCAGATTTATGTAAATCAGATAAGATTTACGTAAATTTAACAAACGTTTTGCGAAAAATGTGAACGCGTTCTTCTGCTCACCCGATCAGGTCGTGCGCCTTGATATAGTCGATCGTCTCGTCCACGGTTGTGAAGGCAAGCGCCACGACGGTGTCCGCGCCGCCGTAATAGATCGCGATGCGGCCGGTATCCGCGTCGGTGAGCGCCGCGCAGGGGAAGACCACGTTCGGCACGTCGCCGACCAGCTCGTACAGCTCGTGCGGCGCCAGCAGGAAGCTGTCCGCCCGGTGCAGGACCTTCCACGGCTCGTCCCGGTCGAGGAGCGCCGCGCCCATGGCGTAGGTGAAGCCGTTGCAGCTGGTGAGCACGCCGTGGTAGAAGAGCAGCCATCCCTCGTCGGTCTCGATGGGGGTGGGGCCCGCGCCGACCTTCGTCATCTCCCAGTTCTTTTCGGGCTTCATGACGAAGCGGTATTTGCCCCAGTAGGTCAGATCCGGGCTCTGCTGGATGAAGATGTCTCCGTAGGGCGTATGGCCCCGGTCGCAGGGACGGATCAGCAGCTGGTACAGCCCGCCCACCTTACGCGGGAACAGCACGCCGTTGCGCGCGACGGGGTAGCAGGCGTCCTCGCACTGCGTCCAGCGCGCGAAGTCCTCGGTGTACGCCACGCCGATCGTGGTGCCCTGCGGCGTCAGATTGACCCAGGTCAGGTAATACTTTCCGTCGATCTCGCACAGCCGCGGATCATAGCCCCGGAAGATGATAGTCTCATCCAGACGCCATTTGATCCCGTCGTCGCTGAAGCCGGTGACGATCGTGTGGTCGCGGGTGCGCGTGTCGGCGCGGAAGACGCCGGCGAAGCCGCCCTTCCACGGCACGACCGCTGAATTAAAGATGCTGTTGGAGAAGTACAGGTCGTCCCGGGTGATGACGGGGTTCGCGTCAAAACGCCAGACGGGGTAGCGGTATCCGGCGGGCTTGTCCTGCCACGGGATATTCGGCAGCCCTTTGCCGAGGATCTTTGCCATGGAAAAACGCTCCTTTATTTGTTTTTCACGATTATACCACAGACCGTGGCTTCCCGCAACCGTCAAAAAGAAAAAGCGGCACGCGTAGGCGCACCGCCGGTTTTCTTGATGCTTACTGCATGCCGTAACGCTTCTTGAAACGGTCGACACGTCCGCCCGTATCCACGAGCTTCTGCTTTCCCGTGAAGAAGGGGTGGCATTTCGCGCAGATATCCACGCGCAGGTCCTTCTTCGTGGAGCCGGTCTCATAGACGGCGCCGCAGGCGCACCGCACGGTGGTCTGCTTATAATCAGGATGAATACCCTCTTTCATCTTATTCACCTCTTTCACACATAGTCATAGCTTATGTATAATACCACAGGAAAGAACAAAATGCAATCCCTTTTTTTACTTTTTTGCGCCGTTTTTTTTTCAGTAGACCGACGCGTTGAGCAGCTGGCGGCAGGCCGGCGCGTCGTTGATCTGGCATGCGCATCGTTTCAGTTGCCCAGCGCCTCCTTCAGGACGTCCAGATTGTCGCGCATGAAGCCCAGATAGGTCGCGCCGTCCCTGACCTGATCGCTGCCGATGCTCTGCATGGAGTTGAGCGTCAGGATCGTCTGGTCGCCGGTCTTCGTGGCCTTGCGGATCTCCTCCGCCAGGTCGCCGCGCGCCGTCTCGATCTGCATGATGTGCTTGAGCCCAAGCTCATCGATCTTATTCGCAAGGAAGATGCGCGTCTCGATCTTCGCCTCGGACTCCGTGGAGCAGCCGACGAACGCCGCGTAGTAATCCAGACCGTAGTCATCCACCAGGTATCGGAACGGGAACCGGTCGCCGAAAACAAGCGTTTTGACTGGCGCGGCGCTGACGGCGTCCGCGTACTCGGTATCGAGCGCGGTCAGCTCGTCGATATACGCCTCCGCGTTCCGTTCGTAGGTCTCCTTCCCGGCGGGATCGGCCTCGGCGCAGGCCTGCGCGATGCGCTCGACCAGCGTCGCCGCGTTTTTGAGGCTCAGCCAGATGTGCTCGTCGTATTCGACTTCTTCCTCCGCTTCTTCCGCTTCCTCGGCTTCCATGCCGTCCTTGACCTCTTCGGTCTTCACGCGGTCAGCCAGACTGTCCATCAGGTCGACGGTGATGAGCTTCGCGTTGTCGGCGCTGGCGAGCGTCTTTTCCACCCATTGGTCAGACGTCCCGCCGACGTGGATGAACACGTCCGCCTGCGAGAGCTTGACGATGTCGTCCGCGGTCGGCTGGTAGTTGTGCAGGTCCGCGCCGTTGTCCTGCAGGAGCGTCAGCTCCGCCCGGTCTCCGGCGACGGCTCTGGCCCAGTCGTAGACGGGGAAGATGGTTGCGACGATCTGTAATTTCTTGTCTGCCGCCGCGCCGCTTTCGCCGGACGCCGGCTCTTTCTTCTGACTGCCGCCGCAGCCGGCCAAAAGCATCGTCAGGATCAGTATGATCGCCGTGAACAGCGCGATTCGTTTGTTTTTCATGATCAAAACCTCCGTTTTCAATGTTGATGTCGTGACGGGAGGATCGCGTTAATTCAGCAAACGGTCGCGCAGCATGACGGGGGAGGCTGCCGGAGCTCCGTCGCACCCGTCGTCCCGGCGGATGCGCGAGGAGATGACCGATCGCGCACCGGCGGCACACGCGCAAAGCAGCAGAGGGATCGTCTGCCGGACGGCGCGCAACATCGCGCAGACCGGGCAGTCCGCGTCCGCGCAGTCATGGCCGGCCTCGAGCAGCGGGACGAGCGCGAAGAGCCCTGCCGACAGCAGGACCAGCGCGGCAAGGATCAGCGCTGCGGTGCGTCTGCGTCGCGTCACGGTCCGTTTCCCCCTTTTGGTAAAATTTGCGAATCATTCGCAAATCAGTATAGCGCAGACGACTCGAAAAGTCAAGCGAAAAATCAATCGGGACGAAAAGACGCGGCCCCGTGGGGAGCCGCGCAGCGGATTGACGGATTCTCAGCCGAAGTATTCAGCGGAGATATAGTACTCGTAACCGGCATAGTCCCGATCGAAGCTGATCATAACGGGTTGGCGGGTTTCGCCGGGCTCGATGGTGGCGCTGTCGGTATCGCCGTATGTGTATTCACCTCTGACGCCGATCAGCTCCATGTTTTCGTTAAAGAACGCCACGGAGATGTAGGCGCCGACGGCTTTTTCGCCGTTGTTTGTGACGGCCAGGGTTACGCCCTTCTCACCGGACTCGTTGTCAAGCTCCTCCACGGACAGGAAGGGTTCAGCGTCATGTCCGAACGCTTTCTTGTACGTCGGCTCGAGATCAATGGACGCGACGTCGATGTGCCGGTTCTCGGCGAGCGGGTACGCTGTCATCTTTGTCGTGCCGGGCGCGATCGTGGAGATCGTGAATGTGAGGTCGTCGTCGCCGACGACAGCGCCGGAGGCGTCCTTCGGCGTCAACTTGAGCTCGATCCCGATCTCCTCGTCTTTTTCGCTCGTGATCAGGAAGTAGCCCATGGTCCCGTCGGGGGTATTCATCGTGCAGTAGTTGTAGGTCACGTCACCGTCGACCCATTCCTGCAGGGGCGACGCGACCTCATCGGCGATGAGCTGGGCGGAGGTCGTGTCGGCCGCCTCTGAGGGCTTGTCGCCCGGAGCGGTCGTCGCGGTGTCGGGTTTGGAGGTCTTCTCGCCTCCGGCGGGCTTGCTGCCGCAGCCCGCGAACGCGAGCAGGGAGCAGGTCATCAGTACGGCGAGGAGGATGGCGATTGTTTTTTTCATAAATGACTCCTTTCGGTATTCAAGATGCGTTGTTTTCGGGCGCGGGCCGGGGAAGGCTGCGCCTCAGATGATCCCGAGCGGGATCAGCACTGCCAGCAGGATCGCGACAAGCCCCCACAGGATGGCGAGGAACTTCTTCTGCGTCTTGCGCGGCGCGTCGTAGGTCAGGTTTGCCGCCAGGAAGAACGGGATGTAGGTCGTGACGAAGACGGGCAGCGCGCCCCACCACTTGTAGACCCAGATGAACGCGGGCGTCGACGCGAGGAAGATCTCGAAGACCGAGAAGAACAGCGCGCTGCCGATCGCGAAGAGCACGCGGTTGTTGATCCCGAGGATCTTCTTATTTTTGTCCTCGGGCAGAAGCCCCACGCTCATGAAGCCCGCGATCGAGAACATCATCGACAGCTCCCACGACACGCCGACCAGCAGGATGAAGCTGGTGCTCTCGGGCGAGACGTGCCACAGGGCGTAGCCCTTGAAGTGACAGATGACCGCGTTGGCGATCTCATAGAGCCAGTGCACGCCGTACAGCGCGGCGGCAGCCGCCATGGCGTTGTAGTTTTTCTTTTTCCACTGCGGGATCCAGACGCCCACGATGACGAGTGCGAGCAGGGCGATGAAGGTCCAGTTGAAGTTGGCTGTGCTGCGGACCGCGTTTTTCGCGGCCTCCGCCGCAGCGATCGCTTCCGCGGAATGGTCGCCGAACAACATGTTATCACGCTCCTTTTTTCAATTCGCAATTATATGTTATCATAATGGAAACAAAATTGCAATATGTTATCATAATGGAAACAAGATTGCGAAATGAAAAAGCCGACCCGCGGGTCGGCTGAAAGTTTTTGTCTGGCGGGACGTTTTCCGGATCCCCGGGATCATCACAAGTCTAAAACCTGTTTCTTTTTCGCGTCATAGTCCTCCTGAGAGAT
>ONWP01000117.1 GCA_900321595.1 uncultured Eubacteriales bacterium | reverse complement strand
TGCCCTCGATCAGAGCCTGTCCCCCGGCCTTCCCCAGCCTGGGATTTTTCTCTTTGCTCATAGCAACCCCCTGTGTAGTTCGTTATGATTCCGGCTGTTCTTCCGCTTCGCTGATCAGCGGCAGCATCACGGTCACGACCGTACCGGAGCCGTAGGAGCTCGCGATATCCAGCGTGCCGCCGTGCAGCGTGACCATCTCGTCAACGACGGCCAGACCGATGCCGGAGCCCTTGACGGAAACGTCCGCCTTATAGAATTTTTCCTTGACGTGCGGCAGATCCTTCGGCGCGATGCCGCAGCCGGTATCCGCGATGGAGATGACCGCCGTATCCCGGTCAAGCTCCGCGAAAACCGCCACACGTCCGCCGTCCGGCGTATATTTGAACGCGTTGTCCAGCAGATTGGCAAAAATCTGTTTGAGCATGGCGGTGTCCGCCATGACAGGCGCCGTCCCGTCCGGAATATGCGTTTCCAGCTGGATCCCGTCGCGCTGCGCCCGCGCGCGGAAAAGCTCTACGGCGGCGTTCAGCTCGGTAAAGAGATCGGTCTTCTGCGCGCGCATGACCATATTGCCCGATTCCATGCGCGAAAAGTCCAGCAGATCCTCCACCAGGGCGTACAGCCGGTCGGCTTCGTCGATGATCACGCTGATGCCGCGCTTCGTCAGCTCCTCTTCCCCGACGCCCACGTCCCGCAGCGTCTCCGCCCAGCCCTTGATCGCCGTCAGGGGCGTGCGCAGCTCGTGCGAAACGGTGGAGATGAAATCGTTTTTGACGTTTTCGGTACGGGCGATCTCCTCAGCCATGTAGTTGATGGTACTGCACAGCTCCGAGATCTCGTCGCCCGTGTTATCGTAGTCCACGCGCACCTTGAAGTCGCCGCGCGCGATCCGGCCGGCCGCCTCGTTGATCTTGCCGACGGGCCGCACGATGGAGCGGATGAAATACTGACCGGAGATATAGACCATGACAAGCGCCACGGCGCAGATCAGGATGATGAGAACAGTGTATACGCGCCGCTGCGCCTCCACGTCCTGCAGCGAGACGATCAGCCGGATCGCGCCGAGCTGATCCCCGTCCGTGTCTGAGATGGCGTACGCCTTCGAGAAGACCTTCTCCCCGTTGATATTGCGTCCGATCCACGTCGCGGAGCCGGTTTCCGCGGCCATCGCCGCGGGCACATCCGGCATGCCGGCGGCGGGCTGCGCCGCGAAGCCGGTGGACGAAATGATGACCTCGCTGTCGCCGGAGACGACCCAGACGTCCATCAGATTGCTGTACGCGAAGGATTCGATGAAGCTTCTGGCGATATTCTCGTAGTCGTCGCCCTCCTCGATCCGCGACTGGAAAAAGGACTGCACCGTCGTGATCTGCACCTTGGAGTCGATGACGTTTTCCGCCACCTTGCGATAGTAATTGCGCAGGATCAGACCGGAGGACAGCGCGACCAGAAACAGGATCAGCGTGATGACGCTCAGCGTCGTAAACACCCAGCGCTTTGTGATGCCGCTCACAGCGGCCGGGCGCCCGCGTTTGCGCTTCACGGCACCCATTTATAGCCGAAGCCCCAAACGGTCGTCAGATGCTTGGGTTCGCCGGGATCCGCCTCGAGCTTCATGCGAAGCCGCCGCACGTTGACGTCGATCACCTTGTCGTCGCCGACGTAGTTCGCGCCCCAGACGTGCTCGAGAATGTCGCGGCGGGACAGCGATTTCCCGGGATTTGTCATAAAGAACTCCATGATCTGGAATTCGATCTGCGTCAGCTCCACTTCCCGGTCGTCATAACAGATCTTCCGGGATCGCATATGCAGCGTGAAATCGCCGGATTCGATGGTTTCGGCGGCCTTGCGCCCGGCGTTGGCCATCTCCCTGTTCAGGCTGACGCGCCGGTAGACGGCGTCGACCCGCGCGATCAGCTCCGACGGAGAGAACGGCTTGACCACGTAATCGTCCGCGCCGGAGAGGAAGCCGCCGACCTTGTCCTGCTCCTGTCCCTTCGCGGTGAGCAGGATGATCCCGATGGTGTCGCTGTGCGTGCGCAGATAGCGGCACACCTCAAGGCCGTCCACCTCGGGCATCATGATATCCAGGATCGCCACGTCAAAGTCGCCGCCCTGCGCGTCGTAGAGCCGGATAGCCTGTACGCCGTCGGCCGCCTCCGCGACCTCGTAGCCGTTGCGCTTCAGATTGATCACGACAAATTCACGAATGGCCGCCTCGTCTTCAGCGATCAGAATCTTTTTCATTTATGAAACACGCTCCTCTGTTTCGATGAGGGAAAAACGATCAGACAAATATGTGCGGTCGATGGCATTTCGCAGACCCACCGGGGTGATCTGATAGGACCAGACCCGTTCCTCGTCGGACGTCAGCGTCCGGGTGCCCGGCGGCATGGCATCCGCCGCGCTGTCGTAGATGGTAAACAGCGTCTCGCCCTCCGGTCTGGCCTCGTCAAACCGCATCAGCCCGTGCTCCGGGTCGATCGTGATCCGGAACAGC
>ONWP01000133.1 GCA_900321595.1 uncultured Eubacteriales bacterium | reverse complement strand
GAATACAGATCAGAATACCGCAGATCTTTTTCATTCTCCGCCACCAGGTACGCACTCGAAGCAGATCCACTCATTCTCCTCATGCCGCGCGGCAATTTCGAAGCCAAGCGCGGTCAACGCGTCGATCACATCGTCCTGCCGGGGCGCGATGATGCCGGACACGATATATCTGCCGTGCGGCGCAAGGAATCTGCCGACGTCGCGGCTGAGCGCGATGATGGCGTCCGCGACGATGTTCGCGACGATCAGATCAAACGTTCCGCTGACCTCATCCGCAAGGTTGCCGGTCAGAAGCGTCAGTCGATCCGCGCCGATCCTGTTGAGCGCAGCGTTCTCGCCTGCTGTTTTCACAGCCATCGGGTCGATATCCACGCCCGTCGCGTGTTCAGCGCCCAGCAGCAGCCCGCACAGAGCGAGAATGCCGCTTCCGCATCCCACGTCAAGCAGCTTCGTCTGCTCATTGACCCAGGGCTCCATGGCGCACAGGCACAGCCTTGTCGTCTCATGCGTGCCGGAGCCGAACGCGCTTCCCGGCTCGATCGTCAGAACCTTTCTGTCTCCCGGATCATATTCATCGATCCAGGCCGGACGAATATAAAGCTGCTTCCCCATCGGCATCGGCTTGAAGTATTTCTTCCAGTTATTTTCCCAGTCGGCGTTGCTGCACGTACCGGTTTCAAGCCGGTATCCGATCTGCTCCGCTTCGAAGCGTTCGCGCAGGAAGGAAATTGCCTCCGCCGGATTTGACGTCTCGGCTATATAGATATGGATCTTCCCTTTGCTGCGATCTCTGCCGCGCAGTTCGCTTGAGATCAGATCGACGTGGGAGATATCGAGTACGCCCTGCTCCAAATCCGAATAATCCTCAGTATAGATTCCGTACGGAACCGTCATAACGGCAATGGCCTCAGCTTGTTCAAGCTGAGACACATCCACCGTTAAAATAATTTCAGTCCAATCCATCAGTATTTGTTGTGTACGTCCTCCGCAAAGCAGAGAAGATCTTTGAATTCGAGCACTTCGCCATTGTCCAGGATCGCCTTCCCCGTCATGCGGCCAAAAACCTGATGCTGATCGGAGATGATGACCTTCAGATCGATTTTTGCCGCACGGTCCAGAATCGGCACAAAATCCGCTTCAAACCGGCCGTCAGAGGAGGTAAACGTCCAGGGCTTCATATAGTCCGGATTTCCGTTCGCATCCTTCGGAATGTTGAACGAAACGTCGTCCAGCTTATGCCCGACCCCGTCGTAGAATACGATATTCTCGCTGGCGGCAGCCGTGTTGCCGAATCCGTAGCCGATGTTGAAGCCAAACGGCTTTCCCTTGATCGTCGCGTTGCCGGAGCCCCAGTACCAGGTGTTGTCATAGGTCCACACGCCGCGGCCCCAGTCAAGGGTGCCGTAGTCAGTCGCGGGATTAAATTCATAGCGTTTGCCGTTAAACTCGACGTAACCGCTCGCGCGCATACAGTTGATCTTTCGATTGTAATAAAACGCCGTTTTTTTCTCATCCCACGGCGTCGCGATGACCATGGTATCCATCTCAGGCTCGTCAAGCTTGATATCCGCCGTGAACGTCTTGCCGTCGAGGAACTCTTTGTACTCGACAAGGATATGCCGGCCGCCCTCATACTTATAGAAGTTCATGTCGAGCTTCTTGTTCCGGAACGAAACGTTGCCGCGTTCCGTCGTGTGCGGCATATGCAGCCGACCCATTGTGAACGGCACCAGAACCGTCGAGGTCTGCTCCCAGGGCTTCCCGTCCTGCGTAAAATCAAGAAGGCTGACAGACTGCAGGCCGATGTATCCGTCGTCGGAAATCGTAAACGCCGCGGCGAAATCCTTACCGACAACCAGATAATAATCCCACTCTTTGATCCGGAACGCCGGCGCTTTGATCGCCTTCCGATCATAGACCTGGTAAAGCTTTCTGGACCAGCCGGGCTCTCGAAGCGCGCCTTCTGACGTAAGCAAAGGCTGTACTTGGGTCACTTCATGATTTCTTTCTGCCATGTTGCTCCACTCCTTATTCAAATGACGGATCGTCGATATCCGCCGTTATTTCTGTCGGCTTTCGCCCGTGATTATAAAACTTTCGGTCATTGAGCGCCCATTGACGCTGACTGAAACCGCCGGCGGGCACGTCCTGCAGACTCTTTTCGATCTCAAAGATCCGGGCGTCCAGCGTGTCAAGTTCGCTTAAAACCTCCGCCTCCAGGAAAAGCGGCCGCACAGCCGCGCCGAATTCAGGCTCCCCGTGGTGCGAAATGATCATATGCTCCAGAAGCATTGCCGTATTCGGATCGGCGTCAACGTCTGCCGCAACCTCCCTGACAAGCTGCGCCCCCATGACGAGGTGTCCGATCAGCGTACCCTGTACGGAATAACCATCCGCGAGTCCGGTCGGCGACAGCTCAAATTCCTCCGTCTTGCAGACGTCGTGCAGGATCGCGCCGGCGATCAGAAGCTCCCGGTCGATACTCGGGTAAATATCCGATACGCGCTGACACAGCCGCACGATGGAAAGCGTATGCATCAAAAGGCCGCCGCGGATCGCGTGATGCAGTCTGAACGCCGCCGGACATACCAGCATGCGCTCCCCGTACCGATCCAGGATCTCCAGAACGATCTTTTTCAGATCTTCATCGGTAAAGGAAGTGACAAGATCCTCCAGAATATCCAGCATCCGATCCGGATCCAGGTCCGCAGTGGGAACAAAATCCGACATATTCACATTATCGCTGTCCCAGATCTGTCTGACGCGGTCGACGCGCAGCTGCGGCACGCCGTTATAGGTTGACAACGCGCCGCGCACCTTGACGATGGTGTTGATCGCCGGCAGGAACATACCGTCCCGGAAATCCCACAATTTCGCATTGACCTCTCCGCTTTTGTCGCACAGCGTCATATCAAGATAGGTCGACCCGTTCTTTGAAGTCTTTTTATCGCAGCTTTTGACAAGGACAAATCCCTCGACGGTACCGTTGCGATCGATTTCTTTCAGATTCATTCTTCCTCCACACTGTTCGCGTCTTTGCCTCTGCGAAATACGACAAATTTGCTGGCAACGTAATTGAATATGACAACGAGAATGGACGTCAGAAGCTTGCCGACCCACTTCGCCCAGGTTTCCTGAAGCCCCATGTTGATCAGCAGATTGCGCACAAGCCAGAAGCCGAATGATTCAAACAGGACAAAAGACAGAATGCGCGCGCCGATAAAACGGAGCAGCTCTCTCAAAACCGCACGAGCGTGCCGATCCCGACTCTCAAAAACCAGAAACTTGTTGGTAAAAAACGCGAACAATACGGCGCCGACCCACGCAATGACGGTCGAAACTTCCTCAAGCGTAACGCTGAAGGGATGTCCGAACAACGTGACGTCAAAGATATGCGCGTTCCCCAGGATCTTGTCCGACAAATAAAAGATCGCGAGATTGACGACCGTCGTCATGACGCCGAAAAACAGGTACGTCAGCACTTCGTAGCTGAGAAGCCGGTCAAAAAGCTTGACTTGCCGGATCTTCTTCACGATCCCCAGCGACGCGAACCAGTTGTAAATTTTTTTCATTGAAAATGCCTTGCGCGTATGCGCGAAACGAAATCAGCGAACCGGATGCAGGCCGCGCAGCGTTTTGATCAGACCGACGACAACTGTAATGATCGCGTTGAGAATGGAAAGCTTCTCACCGTTAGCCAGCCAGAAAACATCCCAAAACGTCTTTTCATAGATCGATCCGTTCACGTTATCCATGTATTCCATCTCCTAATCCGTATTCCTAAATAAAATACCATATAACAGCAAAAAAGTCAACGCCCATTCCGTGATCGGAACGGGCGGATCGTTTGAATCAGCGTATGGCGCTTACACGCCGAAATCAGGGATGCGGTCGATGGATTCCGCAAGCTCCTCGTCAGTGGGAATATAGTCGCTCATGCTGCCGTCCATGAAGGAGCTGTAAGCCGTCATGTCGAAGTATCCGGTGCCGGTCAGGCCGAACAGAATGACCTTTTCCTCGCCGGTCTCTTTGCACTTGAGCGCCTCGTCGATCGCGGCGCGGATCGCGTGAGAGGATTCCGGCGCCGGCAGAAGACCTTCGCACTTCGCGAACGCGGTTGCGGCTTTGAAGACTTCCGTCTGCTCGTAGGATCTGGCTTCATCCAGAAGACCGTCGTGATACAGCTTTGAGATCACGGGCGACATACCGTGATACCGCAGACCGCCGGCATGGTTCGGGGACGGAATAAAGTCGCTGCCGAGCGTGTACATCTTCGCGAGCGGCGTCACACGGCCGGTGTCGCAGAAGTCATAGACAAGCTTGCCTCTGGTCAGAGACGGGCAGCTCGACGGTTCAACGGCGATGAAGTACGGATTCGCCTTATTCTGCAGCTTGTCGCGCATGAACGGCGCGATCAGACCGCCCAGATTGCTGCCGCCGCCGGCGCAGCCGATCACGACGTCGGGGTACTCGTCGTACATCTCGAGCGCGGCTCTGGATTCGATCCCGATGACGCTCTGATGCAGCAGCACCTGGTTGAGCACGCTGCCGAGCACGTAGCGAACGCCTTCGTTGGTCACAGCCTTTT
>ONWP01000351.1 GCA_900321595.1 uncultured Eubacteriales bacterium | reverse complement strand
GGAGGGAATGAAAATGAAGATGAATATGCATAAGAAGAGAAGCATCATCGTCCTTGCGGCCGCGTCGGCGCTCCTGCTGGCGCTGACCGGCTGCGGCAGAAACGCGGCGGTGGGTACGGTCACGGACGACGCGCGTCAGACGACGGCGCAGACCCGCACAGGCGCGTCGGCTGAAGTGGCCGACACGGCAAAGACGACCGGCGACGATACGTTTTCGGACCGGGATCTGGACGCGTCCTACGACGCGGACGCCGGCCGGATCACCCTCGCCGGGGAGGACGTGAGGATCACCGAGGCGGGTACGTATATTCTTTCCGGGACGCTGACCGACGGCCAGATCGTCGTCGAGGCGGATAAAGAGGCGAAGATCCAACTCGTGCTCGACGGCGTGTCCGTCACGAAAAACGGCTCCGCGGCGCTCTACGTCAAGCAGGCCGACAAGGTCTTCGTGACGCTGGCGGACGGCAGTCAGAATACGCTCGCCTCGACCGGGTCGTTCACGCCTGACGGCGACATCAATGTGGACGCGGCCGTGTTCTCGCGGGATGACATCACGTTCAACGGCAGCGGCGCGCTGACGGTCAGCGCGGAAGCAGGGCACGGGATCGTCGGCAAGGACGAGGTGACCGTCGCCGGCGGCGACTACACGATCACAGCCGCGCAGTGCGCGATCCGCGCGAACGACAGCATCGCGATCGCGGACGGCGTATTCGCGATTACAGCCGGCACAGACGGCCTGCACGCCGAGAACGACGAGGACGACGCCTTCGGTATCGTAAAAATCACAGGCGGCTCGTACACGATCCTGGCGACGGACGACGCGGTCCACGCGACGTCGCTGCTGCAGATCGACGACGGCTCGTTTGAGATCACCGCGGCGGAAGGCATGGAGGCGACGTACATCCTGATCAACGGCGGCAGCGTTTCCATCAATGCGTCCGATGACGGCGTCAACGCGGCAAACAAGTCCTCCGCCTACACGCCCACCTTCGAGATCACCGGCGGCACGCTCACCATCGTGATGGGAGCGGGCGACACGGACGGCGTGGACTCCAACGGCGATCTGATCATCAGCGGCGGCACCATTGACGTCACGGGCAATTCCACTTTCGACTATGACGGCACGGCGAGCTATACCGGCGGCGTGATCATCGTGAACGGCCAGCAGGTCAGCCAGATCCCCAACCAGATGATGGGCGGCGGCATGGGCGGCCCCGGCGGCGGTATGGGCGGCCGCGGCGGCTTCGGCGGCTTCTGAACCTGAAACAGACGTCTTCTTCATCATGGATCCCACAGAGGGGGGCGGTCGGCTTCGGTCGGCCGCTTTCCTCATGCAGCGCGCCGCGCCGGAACCGGAAAGAAAAAGCGAAAAGGGCTTGACAACGCGGCCGGACTGTGGTATATGAAAAACGCGCGATAAGCGCGAACCATAAAGAGTGTGCGAGGGACAAGCCCGACGACCACACACCAACCTGCCGCGGGGTAAGGTGGTAAAGCTTGAACGATGGGGAATATTCGATACTTGGCGATTCCTCATGCGGGAATCGCTTTTTTATGTATCAGTGAGAGGAGGCGCTGCGCGAGCATTATGAAGTAGGATCCGGGCGTGTTTTCTCGGAACACGCGCCGGTCGATCGAAAAGAAGCCGATCTGTGTGACGGCAAACGAAATGAACAATACAGAAAGGATGAAACAAACAATGGAAAGAACACTTGATGAACTTTATAACGGCTGGCACGATGACAAACTGCTTCTGTATATCGGATTCGGCAAAGCTGAGGAGTTTTGTGAAGACGCAGCGTTACAGGGCTATCGCGTGTTTGCAGGAAGCAAAGAGAGGGATGTATGTTCCGCGATCGTTCTTGTGAGGGAGAACAAAACAATACACTCTCTCGGAAGCATCGGCATGATGGGAGCAGGGCACTCGTCAGATCCCGTAGTTGATTACTGGGCATACAGAAACGGAGAAGCCGCTTACATCTGGGATAAGTCAACATATCTTGAAGACGCACGGAAATTCAGAAGCGAGCACAGCGCCGAATAATTGATCGCGACCGCTGCCGGGACGGGC
>ONWP01000346.1 GCA_900321595.1 uncultured Eubacteriales bacterium | reverse complement strand
CGTGCATTTGATACACCACTTTCATATTATTTGCGTCAAAGAAACGCTTATAATTACTTTAACACAAAAGCGACCGCTTATCAAGAGATAAACGGTCGTTTTTCACAGAAACGTTACAATTATCGATTCAGAAGATTATCCGCGGCTTCCTGCAGGCCGGGCAGACGCAGAAGATTGCCGATCGTGCGAAGAATACGGCCGATGAAGCTCAGGAACGTGATCAGGAACGAATGCTCCGTCTCGGTCTGGATATCGTCATGCTGATGATAATCGTCCTGTACCTTTTCAACGATCTCAAAATTCAGCGTGACTGTGGCATAGGGATGGTCAGACAGACTGCGCTCCGGTTCGGCGGACGCATAGAAGAAATTCAGCGTGTAATCCATGCCGGATGTCAGCTTGATGCCGTTGCCGGAGGCATACAGCACGCGTTCAATGGGATCATAATGCTGTTCCGCCGCGTTCCATCCGATGTCGGTGCGATTGGCGTAATCATAGTATGACGCATAGTCGAATTCGGGATCCGACACATTTTCATCAATGCCGTCGATATTCTGGACAGCCCATGCGTCGTTGAGCTTCGCCGTGTCGATCAGATTCGTCAGCAGACCGGAATCCTCGGTTTTGCCGTAGTCAAAGATCATGCAGTTGAAATCGCCGGTTACGATCACGGCGTGATCGTAGGTGGCGGTCTTCGGATCGTACACAGAATGCTTCATGACAAACTTGGCAAGCTGCGTAAACTGCTTCTGCTTGACCAGATAGCTCTGACCGCCGAACGCGTCCGCGTGCAGATCATAGATATCCACATAGTAGCCTTCGATCGGCTCGATGGTAGCCACCATAAAGCCCTTGCTCGTCAGAGAGTCGCCCTCGATGCTGCCGGCGTCTTCACGCTGGAAGGAGTCCATGGACTCGTCCCACTCGAAGCGAAGCACATTGTAAATCGGATACTTCGAGAAGATATTCAGACCGTCGCTCAGCGGGATCAGCGCGGAATTCTCCGACTGATAGCGGATGACTTCCCCGTCTTCTCCGGTCACGTTCGCGTAGTTCGTCATCTCGTCGCGCAGATACTGATCGAAGTTGAAATCCTCCTGCACCGCGATGATGTCCGCGTTGGACTTGTTCAGATAGTAGCCGATCTCGATCTGGTTCAGGAATACGCTGCTGTTCTGAGAACCGACGCCGTTCGGGATCGGAAGGCCGGCGACGTTGTAATTCAGAATTTCAAGGGAGCCCTTATCGCCGATGTGATCATCTGCGGCAAAAGCGGCCACGCCAAGGACGCTGCTCGCCAACATGACGGCGAGAACGAGACTGACGAATTTACGAAGTGTCTTTTTCACCGAAAACCACGCTCCTCATCATTTTCAAATTGATTATAACAGGTTGCACAAAAATTGTCAACATCACCTTTCGGAATTACTGCGCAACGCCGTACTCCGCGATGTTCGCTTCCTGCTCCTCCAGCGTTTCCGCGGTATGGAAAACGTTGTCTCTGTCGTGCAGGAAATAGTACGCGTCCGTATCCGGTGCGTACAGCACCGCGCGGATCGCTTCATCGCCCGGCTCACAGATCGGTCCGGCAGGCAGGGCGCTGCAGGTGTACGTATCGTAGTTCGCGGCGATTTCATTCGCTTCGTTTTCCGTCAGGCCTGTCGCGAGATATTTCGCGTAGTCGCGCGTGGAATCGCAGTCCAGACGCATACCGGCGTCCAGTCGGTTGAGCAGAATGCCCGCGACAGCTTCCATCTCTTCCGGTCTTGCTTCCTTCTGCACGATCGACGCAAGGATCACGACCTCGTCAATGGACAGTTTGCGGTTCTTTGCCGCGCCGCGGTAATCATCCGTCCAGTGAGAGCCGAAGTTGGTCAGGAACTTTTCCACAACGCTGTCCGCGGATTCACCGACATAGAATTCATACGTATCCGGATAAAGATACCCGTCCAGGAACGTATGCCGGCTGGTCAGATCTCTGCGGTCGCGCAGGAAGTTGTAATCATCGTTGTAGTTCTGCGAATTGAGCGCCTGCAGCATTTTGTCCTCCGAACAGACCTGTTCACGATCGAGCATATCGAGGATCTGATCGACGTCGTAGCCCTCCGGGAATGTCAGCGTCACGATCGCTGTACGCGCGGTATCAAACGCCTTGATGGTATTGAGCATATTCTCCATGCCCATGGATCGCCGCAGCGTATACGTACCGGGAATGTATCCCTCGTCGGAATAGTCAAAGAATTTCGCCGCAAGCTTGCAGAACCAGCCGTTTCGCAGCACGCCGCTGTCGACAAGGGTATCGATGACTTCATCCGTCCCCATGTTCTCGCCGATCACGACCGTCACGTCCTGATTGTTCTTTTCGCTGACGTGCACAGCCAGGATATCGTTGACGCAGCTGATGATAAAGGCCGCGATACTGCCGGCCAGCGCCGTCACCACGATCAGAACGACCAGTACGTTCCGGATGTTTTTGAGCACCATGATGCGGTGCGCCTTGCGGTGCATCGCATACCGTTTGCGCTCCTCCGGCGTCATTTCGTCAATGGATTTGCGGACGGTCTTTTTCCGGCTCTTCCCCTTTTTCTGATCCTGTACCATGGGTTTTGCACCATTCTGTTTTTGCTCGTTCAACGTTTGCAACCGCCCTTCAATAGCAAAGTATGATCTGTTCCCGGATGCGCTGCGCCGCCTGCTCGCCGCGCAGGTACGTTATAATGTGAAACGCGAATTCCGTCGCGGATCCGGCGCCG
>ONWP01000363.1 GCA_900321595.1 uncultured Eubacteriales bacterium | reverse complement strand
GTCAAAATAGCCCTTCGCGTTCACGCGGGTCATGTCGTACATGGTGGACGCGACCGTCGCCTTCACCCGCGTGTCGAGCGCGGCCGCGTTGATCGCCATGCCGCCCCAGCCGCAGATGCCCAGGATCCCGACACGGTCCGGATCGGCTCTGCCGCACAGAGACAGGAAGTCCACCGCCGCCTGGAAGTCCTCGGTGTTGATGTCCGGCGACGTCACGAAGCGGGGCTGTCCGCCGCTCTCGCCGGTAAAGCTCGGATCGAAGGCCAGCGTCAGGAAGCCGCGCTCGGCCAGCGTCTGGGCGTACAGACCGGAACACTGCTCCTTGACCGCGCCGAAGGGGCCGCACACCGCGATCGCGGACAGAGGGCCTTCCGCGTTTTTCGGCGTGTAAAGATCGCCCGCCAGCGTGATCCCGTAGCGGTTGATGAACGTCACCTTTTCATGCTCGACAAGCGCGCTTTGCGGGAACGTCTTGTCCCATTCCTTCGTCAAATGCAGTTTTTCGGGTTTCATCGCGATCACTCCTTTTCAGTAACAGGATACACCAATGGTGAACGTATGTCAAATATTTATATGGCATATTATGATATTCTTGACAAGCATATCGCAAATCCGGTATACTGACGCGGGGTGATCACATGGAAACGAGAACGCTGCGCTACTTTCTCGCCGTCGCCAGGGCGGAAAACATCTCGCACGCCGCGACGCGGCTGCACGTCTCGCAGCCCGCGCTGTCCAAGCAGATGAAGGAGCTGGAACAGCAGCTGGGGCAGAAGCTCTTTACCCGCACCGGCAGCGGGATCCGGCTCACGGATGCCGGTCAGCTGCTGCGCAAGCGGGCGGAGGACATCCTCGCCATGGTGGATAAGACCGAGGACGAGTTCCGGGCGCTGGACGCCGTGACCGGCGGCGACGTCTACATCGGCTGCGCCGAATCGTACAGCATCCGGCTGCTGGCGGATCTCATACATGATTTGCGGGCCCGTTATCCCGGTCTGCGGTATCACATCCTCAGCGGAGATACCGGACAGGTCGCGGAGCGGCTGGACCGGGGGCTGCTGGATCTGGCCGTCATCGTGGAGCCGCCGGATCTGCAGAAATACAATCACATCGCGCTGCCGAACGCCGACACCTGGGGCGTGGTCATCCGGCGGGACGATCCGCTGGCGGGAAAAAAGACGATCACCGCGCAGGATCTGATCGGTCTGCCGCTGCTCTCGTCCGCGCAGTCCCGGGAGGCCGATTTTCCGCGATGGTGCGGCGAGACGCTGGACAAGCTGACCTTCGTCGGCTCGGTGAATCTGTTCTACAACGGCACCATGTTCGTGCGCGCCGGAGACGCCTGTCTGCTCACGTTCGACCGGCTGGCGCGGCTGGACGACGACCCGGAGCTTTGCTTCCGTCCGCTGGCGCCGACGCTGGAGACGAAGATGTTCGTCATCTGGCGCAAGTATCAGACCTTCTCCCCCATGGCGCAGGCGCTGCTGGACACCCTGCGGGACGCCTTTCACCAATAAGAAAGAAGAGGGAGCTTTCGCGCGCCCTCTTCTGTAATACGCCGTTTTACTGCACGGTCGGCGCGCCCTGTCCGCAGACGGGATCATAGTGGATGCTCGCCGGGATCGCGCTCACATCGCCGTCCTGCGTGCAGCCCTGCAGGATCACCTCGCCGCCGCAGTTGCCGACCAGCCCGCCGACATGGCACAGCGTGCCGACGCTTTCCGATTTGTTGTCGTCGACCACGGGGCGGATCTCGCCGTGATTCGCGCAGCGCACCAGCGTCAGCGTGCCCTTGCCCGCGTTCTGCAGGTTGCCCGCGAGACCGCCGGCGAAGCTGATCGTGGCCGTCTTGAATTTCGGCGTCAGAAGCCCGGTGTTTTCGCAGTCGGTAAAGGTGATCTGCATCTTGGATTTCTCCAGCGTGGTGATCTGTCCGATCAGGCCGCCGGTCGCGTAGCCGGAGCCGGATTCGATCGCGCCGCTGTTGACGCATTTTTCAAAGTCGATCGTCAGCGCGGCTTCCTTCAGCGCGGAGACCATACCGATCAGACCGCCGACGCAGCTGGCGTCGCCGGTGAGCGTACCGGCGTTTTCGCAGCCGCTGACGCGCACGACGGCTTTGCTGGTGCCCAGAACGGAGCCGATCAGGCCGCCGGTCATGCCGGTGCTGCTGGTCGTGCCGCGGTTGACGCAGTTCGTCATCGTAAACGTCGCCTCATTGTCGGCGGATATGCGGCTGACGAGCCCGACAGCAACGCCTTCCGTCGCGGTGATCGCGCCGGAATTCTCGCACCGGTCGATCAGAAGCGTGCCCTGATACTCCGCCTTTTTGTCGGTGCTGTTTTTCGAGACCGTCGCCCAGGCCACAACGCCCGCTACGCAGTTCTCGCCGGTGACGGCGCCGTCGTTGCGGCAGTTCTCGATCACACCGTCGGAATCGGAGCCGGTCGCAAGTCCCGCGATCCCGCCCGCGCAGTATTTGACAGACGTGACCGCGCCGTGATTCTCACACCCGGAGATCGTCGTCTTGCCGACGCCGTGCGGGCCTTCATTCCAACTGACGTATTCGGCGCTGGTTGCCATCGAGCCGACGATCCCGCCGGCCCCGTCGCCATGACTCGTCACGGCCGCGTGATTGACGCAGTTCACGATCTCGCCGTCATAGATCGACGCGGTGATGCCGCCGGCGTAAAACATGCTTTCTGAATTCCCGATCTCGCCGTCGGCCGAGCAGTTCCGGAAAAACGCCGGGCCGATCGTGTTGCCGACGATCCCGCCGACCTTGCTCACTCTGGCGGCCACCGTCGTGCGCTTCGTATGGCAGTTCTCAAAGGTCGACCAGTATGCCTCCCCCGCGAACGCGCCGACGCCGCTGCTATCATTGTAGACGTAAAAATAGGAATCGGCGATCGTCAGATCCCGGATCAGCGCCTTGTCCACACGGTAAAAGAGTCCGACCGAGCTGTACTGATCCACCTTCGGATCGATCGCCAGCACCGTATAGAGGCCGGTGATCGTGTGCCCATTCCCGTTGAGTGAGCCTTTGAACGAGGAATGCGTTGCCGCCGGCTCCCAGCCGTACGACGGCGCCTTCGTCGCGGCGTCCGCCATCTCGGACGCGGAATTCCACTCGATATCGGCAGTCAGCGCGTAATGCTTGTCGGCATAGTCATTCCGCGTCGTCTCATCATTGAGAAGCTGCCCGAAGTACGCCAGCTGCGCCGCGTCGGCGATCTGATACGGATCGTTTTCCGTTCCGCTGCCGCCTGCAAACGTGCTCGCCGACTGCATCTTGCCGGCAACGCGCTCCTGCGGCACGTCCGGGATCACTTCATAATAGCTTGACATGCTGACAGCTTCGCTGTCTGACGTCTTCTGTTTGCCGGAGCATCCGGCGAAGACCGCCGCGATCAGGACGACCGCCAGCGTGATTGCGATCACTCGTTTCATGAAAGGAACCTCCATCTGGTTTTTTCCGCCTCATTGTAGTGCGCCGTCAGCACGATTGCAAGCAGTTTAATCGTTTTTTGATACAAACGGTTGAAATACTGAGGCGAACGGTCAAAGAAAAAAGCCGGGGTTACCCGGCTTCGCCCGTCTGGTTCCGCAGGCGTTCCAGCTCCTGCGGCGTGAGCGCGCGCATTTCACCCGGCGCGAGGCTTTCGTCCAGCGCGATCCCGCCGAAGGCGATCCGCCTGAGCGAAAGCAGGCGCACCCCGGCGTACTCGATCATGAACTTGATCTCGTGATACTTCCCCTCGCGCAGCGTCACGCGATAGAGCCGGTCCCCCGCGGGTTCAAACGAACAGGGGCGGTAGGTCACGCCTGCGTCTGTAAGGCCCGCCTCGATGGCCGCGCGTTTCTCTTCGGCAACCGGCGCGTCTGTTTCGGCGAGATAGACCTTGTCCACATGGCGCTTCGGCGACAGGAGCGCGTGGGCAAGCTGCCCGTCGTCGGTGAGCAGGATGAAGCCGGTGGTATCCCTGTCAAGCCGCCCGGCCGGGAACAGATCCCGATGGGCGTATTCCGGCGGGACGAGGTCGAGCACCGTCGCGCCGCGGTCCCGCGTGGCGGAAACCACG
>ONWP01000343.1 GCA_900321595.1 uncultured Eubacteriales bacterium | reverse complement strand
TCCCCTCGGCGTCGAACAGCTGCTTCGTGATCGTCAGGGCGCGCAGCGCCGATTCGTCCGCGTGGTTCTGGAAGTCGACCTGCTTGAGGTCGCGGACCTCGGCAGGCTCGGTCTGGAAGTCCGCGAACTGCGTATCGGGCACAAGCGGCTGCAGAAGCACGTCGTTGGCGCGGACCTCGTCATAGATGGCCGTATCGACGCTGCACTCGCGCACGAAATACTTGACCCGGTCGTCCGCGAAGCGGATGTCGGCGGTCTGGTTGTGCGACAACAGGAACACGTCGGGATACTGATCCTTGTAGAGGCTCACGTATTCGACCGGCTGGAGCGTGCCGTCGTAATTGACGGACTTCACGCCGGTATAGGTGAATCCCGTCGTCTCGTCGCCGCTGCGGCTGACGGTGTGGTACTGACCGTCGGTCTCGTCCAGATACCAGATCTGGTACGCGAAGCGCTTGCCGGTGTAGTCCTGTTTGTCGGTGCCGGTGATATCCTTGTGCAGGCGGACCTGGCCCGGCGTGGTCGTGGTCAGGTTGAAGCGCACGTGCAGGTTGGACGCGCCGGAGCCGCGCTCCATATAGAACATGCGCATATCATGCGCGGAGTAGTTGCGGTAGACGTATTCGCCCTCGTTCGCGCCGGGGACGAAGATCTCGTCCAGGAGCGCGTCCGCCTCCTCTTCCGTGTAGCCGTGGTTGAGATAATGGTTCCGGTAGATCGTGCGCAGCTGGATGTGCTCCGCGTTCGCGGCGATGTTGTCGTCAGACGTGTCGCTCGACGGATACTGCACGTCGCCGGTCGCGAAATTGATCTTGCCGACCAGCGCGGAGTGGATGCCGCCCAGATCCAGGATCTGGATCCCGTCCAGGTACAGCCACATGTCGTCGTCGCCCGCGAACTCAAAGATGATGTCGTGACCCCAGGCGTCCTTGCCGTCCTTGCTCTGGACGAAGCTCGACGACATATCCATGCCGAAGAAGTACTGCGCCTGGCTGCGGGGGATCGAGTACATCTGCTCGTTCAGACGGGGATAGCCGGACTCCAGCGGGATGTTGAAAACGTCCTTGATATTCGTGAACCGGCTGACGCGATCCGGCGTGATCTTATTGAAGGGCATGAACTGGCCGTGGCCCTGGCTTCGCGTTTCGACCTCGATGGTCCCCAGCTCGTTGTAGACGGTGAAGTTGTTGTCGTCACCCAGCTGCGCGAAGCTCTGCGTACAGTCGTACTCGAAGTAGCTGCTCTCGTTGTAGATGCTGGACAGGAACAGGTGGTTGACCTCCTGCGCGCTGCCGAAGAGATCCTCCAGAGACCGGCCGGTGGCGGTGGCGACGGGGTAGCCGTTCTCATCCAGATCGTCAGTCACAATATCCGTCGTCGGGAATTTCAGATCGGCCGGGATCTCCGTGCCCGCGCCGAGCACCTCAGTCTGGAACAGATTGCGGGATCCGGCCGTGTTCGTCGGCCCCGTGAAGTTGACCATGCGCATCGTAATGCCGTAGTCGTTGTTGTCAACGGTCTCGACCTCGTTCAGCGGCGCCTCGGATCTGGAGAGCACGGCGAAGTAGAACTCCGGCGCCTGCGACATGGTGGCGGTGTCCAGCGCGAGACCGTCGACCGTCAGGCCCGCGTAATCGTAGCGAGGGTCGTCCCACGCCGCGATCGAGGACGTGTAGTCGCCGTAGCGCCGGCCGTTGAGGTTGATGCCGACCGTATGATCGGTGAGGATCTGACCGCCGCCGGAGATCTGGGGCGCCAGATACAGACCGGAGCTTTTGTTCTGCAGCTCGTAATAGTAGTTGGGCTGATTCGTGCCCTCATAATGGTACTCCGTGAAGTCCCAGACCAGTGTGTCGACGCGGCTGCCTACCCAGCGGATCGTGCCGCCGCAGTCATAGACGCGTCTGAGCGTGCCGTCGTGGTCGACGGCGTAGAACTGGTAGGACTTGCTCGCCTCGTCCCAGATCCGGGTGTAGATGATGACTTCCGCGCCGTCGGGCATCCGCTGGGTGTCGGATACGCTGACCTTGTCGGCGCAGTAGGAGACGAAGTCGACGTCCGAGACCTCGGACGGGACCGCGAGATGCATCCACTCGTTGACGCCGCCGTCGTTGAAGCCATAGAAGCCTTTGTCGGTGCTGCCGCCGCGCAGGCACAGCGCCAGATCGCTGTTCTGGCAGTAGAGACGGTATTTGCCGATGTTTGAGCCCATGCCCGGCGTCACGTGGATCAGGCTGTCCTGACCCGGCGTGTCCGTGAGCGTGACCGTTCCGTAGCGGTTCGCGCCCGTACCCTCGGCATAGGAGATCGTCAGGAACTTCGTGACGCCGTCGACCTCGGTCGAAATGTAGTAGTTATCGCCTTCGACCCAGGTGAACGTCCAGTCGGTGAGATCCTCCTGCGGGACGATCAGCATACTGGCCGTATCGTAGGGGTTCACGGTCAGATCCACAGACGCCGCCGCGAGCGCCACGCCGTCGGCGTGCTGCTGCGCGGTCAGCTCCGCGGTCTTGCGCCCGGAGAGGTCGTGCAGGATCCCGAAGGTCTTGCCGTCGAGCCCCAGCCGGTCGACCTCCTGCGATTCCTCGACATACTCCACAATGATCTCGCTGCCCTTGCTGGTCTTGTAGATCTGCGCGGTTCCGCTGAAGCCCTTGCCGTTGTCGTCCCTTCTCAGGTTCAGGTAATACTTGCCGTCGGGACTGTTCGTGTTGACCGCGCCTTGGAACTCCAGATAGAACGCGGTCTCGCCGGGAACCATCGTGACGGAAAACGGCGTGCCGCCCGACGTGACGAACGCCGCGCCGTTCGTGTTGGTCACCTGGACGTAGCGCTTCACATCGTTCTCATCGAGCCGGTAGAGCAGGAAAACGTCCTGCGCCGGATCGGGACGCTCGAAATAATAGGTCTCCGCGCCGGTCGAATCATTCTTGTTCGTTCTGCCGATGACCGTACCGGTGTTGGTGCCGGTGATAATGTTGCCCTTCATCCAGTACGTGTTGCGCGGCTTGGAATCCGTGATCGCGCTGATGCGCACCGGCGGCCCCGCGAGGTCGTCGATGCTTTCCACGCGCCTCGTACCGTCGGGACTCACCGCGGGCGCGTCCGCGTACTCGTAGATCGTCGCGAACGCCGTCACCCCCGGCAGCATGATCTGCAGGAGCAGGACGATCGCCAGGATCAGACTCAGCCGGACCCTTCCGCTGCGTGATTTTCCGTTAAAAACCTGAACTTTTTTCATAGACCCCACCTTCGTTCAGTTCTGCGCCATGAGCCTTGAGTCTCATTCTTTTCGTCATGTCTGCTTCACCGCGGCGCGTACGGGCAGACTACCACATATAATTACAGTTTATTATATATCTTAATGCGCTGATTTGTCAACGGCGCGGAATAAATTTCATAATATTTTAACTGTTTTTTTTATAAAATGTCGTTACTTTTTATGAGATTCGGCCGCCGCGTCCCCGTTTATATGCACAAACGCAAAAAAACGGCCGGCCCGTGCCGACCGGCCGATATTTCGCGGAAGCGTCAGATCACCAGTGGAT
>ONWP01000383.1 GCA_900321595.1 uncultured Eubacteriales bacterium | reverse complement strand
CGCATTGCCTCCGTCTTTCCGCAAGGAATCGCTGGCCGATACGGTTTATGAGATGCTGCTCGGCGCAAGGAAAATCCGTGGATACCGGTTTCGGGATCCCTCTAACCGGGCGCGGATCTTCGCCCGGATCGCGGAGATTTTCCGCCGCATCCGCGACCGGCTCCGCTCTCTGTTCTCCTGAAGACGAAAACCAAAAGACCGGGCTGTGCGGCTCGGTCTTTTTTGCTGATACTGCCGTTTAATTCTCGTAGGGGATCCGGAAATAATCCAGATACCGTTTGAATTTGTCCTGCGCGGTCAGACAGGTATCGCGCAGGTAGCCGGGTTCGCGATCCCACTCTTTCAAGCCGCGGTAATAGAACATCTTGAGCTCCTCGCCGATGATGAACGGGACGATGCCCGCGCGCAGACACTCCTTGAACAGGATCAGACGACCGACTCTGCCGTTGCCATCCTGAAACGGATGGATCCGTTCGAAGCGAACGTGGAAATCCAGCAGATCGTCAAAGCTTTTCTCTCTGACGGCGTTATATTCCGCGAGCAGCTTCTTCATGCACGCGCTTGTCTCCTCCGGCGCGGCGGTCGCGGCTCCGCCGACCTCATTCGGGAGCTTTTTGTAGTCGCCCACGGCAAACCAGTCAAGCCGCGAATCGGACGTGCCGCTTTTCAGCAGGGCGTGGAGCTGCTTGATCATCGCTTCGGAGGGCGCGCGGGCTGCGTTGTCGATCATCATGTCGATGCATCTGAAATGATTGGCCGTTTCAACCACGTCGTTGACGTTGACCGCCGCGTCGGTAAGACCGATGGTGTTGGTCTCAAAAATATACCGGGTCTGGTCGCGGGTCAGGCGGCTGCCCTCGATGTGGTTGGAGTTATAGGTCATCTCGATCTGGAGCTTGTGATAGATCCCGCCGTGTCGGCGCGCCGCCTTCTCGGCCTTTAGAACCTCTGTGAGAGACGCCGGCGCGTCCGTATGCTTGTTGAGCCGTTCCGGTTTCTTCGCGGTCTCCGGTATATGCCACGTTTTGCCGACCAGAACCGCGCCGGGCACGCGGCCGCCTGCGCAGTAATTGCGCACGCTGCGTTCGGAAACGCCCCATTTTGCGGCCGCCTGCGCCGCGGATATCTCTTTCATGCCGATCCCTCTCTTCTGCTTTGAATGATAGCACGCTATCGGCAAAAAATCAATATAAGCCAGTAAAAACAGCTTTAAATCTTGCCGATAAATGTTGCGTTTTTCCGTTTCGCGTGCTACAATGGACGCGAGAGGGGACGGACGTGCGCAAGATCACCTCGCACGTGGCCTTTGACAACGCCGCGTCCCGCAGGACGATGGAGAAGGCCGGCTTCACGCTGGGCTGGAGCGGTCTGCGCGAGGACTGGGGGCTGGACGCGCCCGTCGTCGTCAACAAGTATATCTGCAAGCTTACGCCTGCGCAGAAGCAGGCGTTCTGCGGGGCATGCGCCGCAGAACTGGATTCGTTTGAAAAGAAAGGGTGTTCCTGATGCAGTGTTCAAATTGCGGTACGGTATTTGACGACGGGGCGATCCAGTGCCCCGTCTGCGGCGCGGCCGCCGCGCCGGCAGCGCCCGCGCCCGACGCGCAGGCGCAGACGCCGCCGCAGCCCGGCGCGTACACGATGCCGCCTGAACCCGCCGAAGCGGGCTCCGCGAAGATCTTCGGGATCATAGCGCTCATCCTGAGCGCGCTGACGGGGATCGGCGGCGCCGGTCTGACGCTGGGGATCGTCGCGCTCGTGTTGTCTCTTCAGTCGAAAAAGGCCTCCGGCGGCGCTTTCACGCCGTCGTCGAAGACCGGCTTCGTCTGCGGGCTGATCGCCGTGATCATCTCGGCGCTGCAGGTGCTCGCCGTCGCCCTGATGACCGTTTTCATGTTCGTTTTCGCGGTCCTGTGGGAGCTGCCGGACGGCATGCTTTCCCTGTAAGGCCGCGCAGCCGCGTCCCCGGGTTTTGCCCGGGGACGTTCCCGTTTTCACAGGCCGCGCGGGCTTTCGTTATTGTTTCGAAATCACGCATTTACGGCAAACAGGGATTATTTGAAATGATATTGCGTTATACGATTTAACATGGTATGATTGTTTTGAATATGGAAGGAGGTTGCTTTATGAAAAGGATGAAGAGCTTTCTCTTGTTGCTGCTGGCGTTGGCGGTCGCTGCTTCGTGCGCTGTTCCGGCGTTTTCAGAGCAGCTTGACAGCAGTGACCGACAGAAGCTGCCGCTGCTTCCGGACAACGCCGTTCAAACGATTTCAGACGGCTTAGTAAATATCCCCGAGGGCAATTACCACATTGTCAGTGTGGCGGGCGGGCAATACCTGAACGCGTACGCGAACGTCGGACAGGCCGGCCCCGCGACCCGCGTGGGCATCTCCAACGCGGACGGCACGCCGGAGCAGGATTTCCGGCTGCAGGCGATCGGCGACAAGCAGTATTACATCCGCTGCCTTTCAAACGGCAATCAGTACTGCGTCAACGCGATGTCCTATGAGACGGTGGAAAGCGGAAACGACGTGAAGCT
>ONWP01000182.1 GCA_900321595.1 uncultured Eubacteriales bacterium | reverse complement strand
GGATCTTGTCAGAGTTGAGGAGAAAAAGGATATAACTTGGGAAACCGCGCTTGATATGCCGTCCTCCTATCAGTTGGGCTATATGCGCACGTTCATGGAGGCGCACCGCTGGAACGAGCTGATCCCGCGCTTTAATAACTACGCGCACTTCGTTCCCTCCAAGGGCGTCTTCTACGACTGCGCGAGCACGAAGGAAAACGACGTGGTCGTCCTCTACTTCTACTCCTTCTCCGACCCGTCCGTGGCCGAGCGTCCCAACGCCACCGGCAGAGCGGGTTATGCCACCGGCACCGTCGGCTGCCTGACGCCCGGCGCGACTTACGTCGGCCAGTGGTTCGACCCGATCAGCGGCACCTACGGCAGGAAGACGATCTTCACGGCGTCCGGCCTGGGCACCTACTACATCGGCGACCGCCCGACCTGCACGGATATGGTCTACGTGATCGAAAAAGCCTGAGCCTTACAAAACAAATCGCGGCAGAGCCCGAAAGCCCTGCCGCTTTTTTATTTCTGTCGGTCATTCCCGGTATTTCCGGTCGTACAGCAGCGCCGCGACCGCCCTCTGAGCGGCGTATTTGCAGCCGGCGCAAACGAAAGGACCGACCCGCGCGGGCCGGTCCTGCTGTTATGCGTTCTTTCTCAGAACGGCGCGGTGATGAGCGTCAGGATCCAGCTCAGCGCCGAGAGGAACGCGTCGAGGGGATCCGCCTTGAAGGAGCGCTTCTCGCCGGGGTGATCGGCGAAGACGCCGCCGGGGACCATCGCGCTCATGTGCGCCGGCCGCTCGATGCCCAGCGCGTACAGGGCGATCGCCGCGATGTCGCGGTTGCGGGAGGCCTTGTCAGGCGTGCCGACGCGCACGGTGCGGCCCTTGAGCGCCAGCATGACGTTCGTCTCACGCATGGTGAGGCCGCCGTGGCCGCCGTCGATCGTGTGACCGTGATCCGCCGTGACGATGAACAGACCGTCTTTCATGAGACCCGCGCGCTCGATCGCGTCGTAGACCCGGCCGATATAGCCGTCGATCGTGCGGATCTGCGCGAAATAGCTCTCGGCCTTGCTGCCGTCGCCGTGTCCGACGTGGTCCACGCTGTCGAACTGGACGAAGAAGAGCGACGGGCTGTTGCCCGCGTCAAAGTAGTCGACGATCGCGTCGGTCAGCTTTTCATCGTCCTGGATGTCCTGCTTGTTCACGCCGATGTCGTTCTCGATGATGCCGTAGTTGATGTTGTTCCAGTTGACGAAGGAGGCGAGCTCCGCGTCGGGCATGGCCTGCCGGGCGTAGGTGAAGATCGAGGGGTACGCCGTGTCGCTGGCGCGCTCATTCTCGCCGGTGATCCCGTTGGTCAGGCCGTGCGTCTTGTAGGACACGCCGGTCAGGATGGAGCCCCAGTTCTGCGCGGAAGTGGTGATGATCTCCGCACGGGCCTTGTAGGTCACGGCGCCGTCGGCGAAGATGCGGTCGAAGTTCGGCGTGTCGGTCTCGTTGAAGAACCGGCCGGCGCCGTCCACGCCGATGATGAAAACGTGCTTGTACGCGCCGAAGGAGCCGCCTTCCGTCGCGGCCAGCGCCGGGATCGCCATCGTGAACGACAGCAGAACGGCAAGCAGAATGCAGATCGTCTTTTTCATGATTTCAGAACCTTTCTGTGATTTTTGCTTATTTGACCAGGTCGACGGTGTAGACGTAGCTGCCGTACCAGTTGTGCAGGTAGTAGTTGCGGCAGCGGAATGTGACCGTGTTCTCCGTGACCTCCATGATGAAGCCCAGCCCGTTGATCGCCAGGTCCACCGGCCAGTTGGGCATCAGGAAGGAGGGCAGATTCAGGTAGTTGACGCCGTTGAGCTGCCGGTAGGTCGGCGTGTCGATGCTGTTGGACAGGCCCTTGTGGAAGTGTCCGGACAGGCAGAAGACGTTGTCGTGCGCCTCCAGGATCTTCCGGATCTGCGTGTTCCAGGGCTCCTCGACGCCGGCGTCGGGATAGTAGTGCTCCTCGCCGTGGATGCCGGAGAGCGGCACGTGGATCAGCACGAAGGCGGGCTTGCCGTCAACGGCGTACTTGTCAAGCTCCGCGTTCAGGAACGCCAGCGCCGCGTCCGAGTATTCCGGATGATCCCAGTTGTCTTCGGATTCGTCGTTGAGGCAGATGAAGCCGAAGCCGTTCACCTCGATCGTGTAGTAGGGCGCGTCGACGCCGTAATCCAGATATTCGTTGCACAGGCTGAGGAAGTCGGCAAGCGCCTCCGGGTTCATGCGTTCGCCGTCGGCCTCCTTCGCGTGGCCGATGTCGTGGTTGCCGGAGATGACGATGGGTGTGACGCCCTCCTTGACGGTGTCGGCGGTGATCTCAAAGAACCGCTCCGTCGTCTCATAGTCGCCGTAGTTGGTCAGGTCGCCCAGCACCGCCACGGCGTCAAGGTCGAAGCCGTTCATGTCGCGGTAGCAGGTCTGCAGCGCGCTCTGACCCAGCGGCAGCCGCTTGTCGATATGGACGTCCGAGACGAACGCCACGCGCAGCGTAAGCGCGTCGTCTGTCTTCGCGTCACGGCCGCCGGAGAAGGGGACGAACGCCAGCAGGAACGCGGTGATCGCGGCAAGGAACCGTTTCAGAATGAGAAGGACGTGGCTCATGGGTTTTTCGCTCCTTTAATGATATCTGTTTTCATTATATACGCGTGTTTTCGGCGCTGCAAGTGTTTTTTTGCCTCAGTCGCCGAATTTCGCGCGGGCGAACGCCATCAGCTGCTTCCAGTCGTGACGGCTGAAATAGTGCCGTCCCTCGCGCAGATGATAGCCGACAAGCCCGTCCGCGAGAAGCTCGCCGACCTGCGCGGGGCGGTCCGGACAGACGAGCCCGACGGGGAAGGCCTCGCCGGCCGCCAGCGCCGCCAGCTGCTCTGAGATCGGGTCCGCCCAGTCGTCCAGCGACGCCGAGCCGATCAGCACGGGACGCGGCGCCGCGCAGGCGATGAGCCAGTGCTGGTCGAAGGGCAGCTGTTCCGCGCGCCCGGCGTATTTGTAGTAGTTTTCGCAGAACCAGGGGTGAAATCTGCCGACGATGTCGCCGACGGTCTCGCCGCGCGTGCCCCGGGCCAGCGCCGCCCCGGAACAGCCGGAGTCGTTCGAGTAGCCGATGGCGAAGCGCTCGTCGACGGCGTGCGCAAGCAGCGCGGTCTTGCCCAGGCGCGAGTGGCCGCATACGATCGCGCGCGCGGGATCGAGCTCGGGGCGGGTGAGCGCCCAGTCGAGCACCCGCGAGGCGCCCCACGCCCACATGGCGATCTTGCCCGGGTCGTCGCCTTTGCGCTTCCCGTCCGGGAAGAGCAGACCCGCCAGGCCGTCCGTGAAGTCGTCGTTGTCCCGCGACACGTCGTCGTAGCAGAACGACAGCACGGCGAAGCCCGCGTCGATGAGCTCCTCGGTGGGCATGTAGCGGTCGGGGTTGTCCCGCCGGAAATTGATGTGGATGAAAAACGGATGCTTTTCGCCCTCCGTCGGGATCGCGGCGGTGAAGGGGAAGGAAAAGGGCTTCCCCTCGACGACGCAGCGCGGCGTCACCCGATGGAGCGACGCGTGTCCGGCGCAGAACCGGTTCACGATGTTCTGCTGGACGTCGTATATGATGTACTGCGGCGCGGGCGGCATCCGGCCGTACTCCTCGCGCAGCAGCGTCTCCAGCATCTCTTCCTTTGTCCTGAGCGGCGGCAGGTTTCGCCGCGTCAGCTCTTCCTTCAACATACAGACTCGCTCCTCTCTTGTTTGGATGGCTTTTCGGCGGTATCCGGTCTGCCGGCGAACAGGATCGCCCTTCTCACGCCGTGACGGAACAGCTCGCTGAGCATGCCGGCGACCTCCTGCGGCGAGCGGTGATCCTCCTTCTGGAGCCACGTCCAGACGATGTTCGTCAGCCCCGCCGACAGGAACTGGATGCAGTACATGCGCAGCTCGCCCTGCTGCTCCTCGCCGGTCAGCCGGTTGACGATCTCGGTGAACGTCTCGCCGATGTTCAGCGTGCCGTTGCTGCTGAGCAGCACCAGGATCAGCTCGCGCTCCTGCTCGATGTATTCGAGCGTGTCCGTCAGGACCGCCCGCAGGTTGAGCAGGCCGTCCGGATGCCGTGTGGCGCGCGCCACGATCTCCCCGGAGACCCGGTCTACGATCTCCCGGTGCAGATCGTACTGCGAGCCGTAGTACCGGTAGAAGGTGCTGCGGTTCACGTCGGCGATCTCGCACAGACGCTTGATGCTGATTTCATGGATGGATTTCGTCTTCATCATCTCGATGAGCGCATTCTGCAGCAGCCTGCGGCTCATGCGCGTCCGCCGGTCCTCCCGCGGTTCAGTCATCGGATCCCCTCCCGAAAATGAAACAATTTTGTAAATAATGTCGGAGAAACAACACAAGCCGCCGAAATCCGTCGCTTTCAGAACAGCTTTCATCAATCTGGCTGTTGCGCTGTTTTCACGGATATTATATAATAACCGGCGGTAAAATGCAACACGCTGTTTCAGAATCAGCACACTGCGCACGAAAAAAGGCGGTGAAACGGATGGATCAGGATACGCGGACGCCGGCGCTGACGATCGGCGCGCTTCTGTCGGACTGCGCCGCGCGCTATGGCGAAAGGGCGGCCATCCGTTTTATGGAAAACGGCGCGTCGCAGGACAAGAGCTACCGGACGCTGTTTGACGACAGCCTGCGGGCGGCGGCGGAGCTGCGGCGGCGGTTCCCGCGCGGCGGCCACATCGTGATCACGGGACACACGAGTTACGCGTATCTGGTATGGCTCAACGCGATCTTTATCAGCGGCTGCACGGCGGTGCCCGTCGGCTTCGACGAGCCGCCGGCGGAGAAGCGCCGTCTGCTGCTCGACAGCGACGCGGACGGCGTGCTCTACGCGCCGAAATGCTTCGATCCGGCCGCCGCGCGGGACGACTGCGCGCGCGTCCGCTTCTGCGAGGCGATCGACGCGGCGGATTTTGCCGCGCTGCCGGACGCGCCCGCCGACTGGCCGTCCTGGGAGCTGCCGGAGCGCTGCTCGGCGATCATCTACACGAGCGGCACCACCGGCACACGCAAGGGCGCGATGCTCTCCTCCGCGGCGCTGGTGTCGAACGTGTATTTCCGGGAAATGGATTTCGAGGGCGGTCACGTGGCGCTCAACGTGCTGCCCATGCATCATATCTTCAGCTTCTCCTGCGACTACCTGAAGAACCTCAAGGACGGCGTGACGATCTGCCTGAACAGCAGTCTCGCCGCGCTGGGGAAGGAGCTGCTCTGCTGGGAGCCGACGGTGCTGCGTCTGGTGCCGGTGATCGCGGATTCGCTGCTGCGCCGGGTGCGCCTGCTGCGCCGCCGCGAGCCGGAGCTTACGCCGCGCGAAGCCGCCGAACGGGTATTCGGCAGACGGCTGCGCAACATCATCGTCTCCGGCGCGTCGTACACGGCGGCCAACGACCGGGAATTCGCCGAGATGGGGATCACCATCCGGCAGGGCTACGGCATGACGGAGACCGGCCCGCGCATCGCCGTTCCGGACGGCGGCACCTGCGCCGCGTCCGGCGGCCGCATCATCAGCATTTGTCAGGTGCGGCTCGTGGACGGGGAGATCCAGGTCCGCAGCCCGTCGCTGATGATCGGCTACTACAAGCGGCCCGAGGAGACCGCGGCGGTCTTCACGCCGGACGGCTGGTTCCGCACCGGCGATCTGGGGCGCGTCACGCCCGACCGGGAGCTGTTCATCGTCGGCCGGTGCAAAAACGTCATCATCCTGCCCAACGGGGAGAACGTCTCGCCGGAGGAGCTTGAGCGCAAGTACGCCGCGGACCCGCTGATCCGGGAGATCGAGGTCTACGAGGACCGGGGCGAGATCGCCTGCGACGTATATCCGGACTACGACTACGCGAGAAAGACAGGCGTCGCGGATTTGGAAGCCGCCGTCAGGGCGCTCGTCGCGGCGAAAAACGCGTCTGACACGGCCGCGCGGGAGATCGACCGCGTGACGATCCGGCAGACGCCGCTGGAAAAGACAAATACAGGGAAAATCAAAAGGAGAAGGTGGAATCCATGATCGATTCGGTACAGATCACCGCGAAGGACGGGAAGACCTACACGGCGTATCCGCTGACCCAGGCGCAGCGCCTGATGTACTTCGTCTACAACACCTACAGCCGGGAGCTCGCGATGCTCAATATCGGCACGGGCTGCTACTGGCAGGGGGATTTTGACGAGGCGCTGCTGTGCGAGGCGATCGGGGAGGCCCGGGACCGGTGCGACACGATGCGTCTGCGCTTCAAGCCCGACCTCAAATTCGGCCTGGTGCAGTTCCTCAGCGAAGAGCCTCTGCCGCCCGTCGAGACGGTCGATCTGTCGGATCGAACCACGGCGGAGGCGGACGGGCTCCTTGAGGCGGAGACGCGCGTCGGCACGCCGCTGGAGGACAACGCGCTGAGCTTTGTGAAGATCGTGCGGATGCCCGAGGACCGGAACGGCTTCTACTGCAAGCTGCACCACCTCGCCTTCGACGGCTACGCCGCGAAGCTCTTCATGGCGGACGTGATGGCGATCTACCTGAGCAAGCGCGGCTGCGGGTCGTACCCGAAGCCGATGAAGCCGTATCTCGAGGCGATGACGCAGGAGCTGGAGTACCTGAACAGCGACCGCCGCAAGGCGGACCGGGCGTACTGGATGCAGCGCTTCTCGACGGAGAGCGAGCCGATCTTCAACGACTATCTGCTGGACAACCGTCTGGAAAAGGCGCGGCGCGAATCCGGCGACGACAGTCAGCGCTACGTGCTGATGTTCGAGGGTGAGCATCCCGTGTCGAAGCAGCTCTATTACGAGGTCTCCGCGCAGGATACCGAAAAGGTGCTCGCGATGTGCGAACAGCGCGGCCTGTCCGTGCCCTGCGTGCTGATGCTGGGCCTGCGCACGGCGCTGTCGTCCTTCAACCGGGCGCAGCCCGACGTCTCCTTTAAGTTTATGATCAACCGGCGCGGAACGCTGCTGGAGAAGAAGTCCGGCGGCAACCGCTGGCACTTCTACACGCTGCGCACGATCGTCGATCCGTCGCTGACCTTCGCGGAGGCCGCGCGACTGGTCGAGGACGAGCAGAACGAGGTCTTCCGCCACTGCGCGTTCGACACGCTGGAGATGTATCATATCAAGCATATGGCGATGCATATGGACCGGCTCGAGCAGACCTACGACAGCATGAGCTTCTCCTACCACGCGCCGCTGGAGATCCCGTTTGAGTCGGAAGAAGTCAAAAAGACGGCCAGAGGCGTCTGGTACCACAACGGCTACTCGGCGCAGAACCTGTACCTGACGGTGAAGAACCGCCTGAACGACAACGGACTGGAATTTATCTTTGAATACCGCGTCAGCGAAGAGGCCGCGGCGCACGACCTGGCCGTATTTTACGACCGGCTGATCCGCGCGGTGATGCTCGGCGCGGAAGACCCCGACCGCGCGATCGGCGAGATCCTCGCGCGGATCGAACCTCAGGAGGCATAAGAAATGGAACTGACAGACGTGATCGATGTGATCCTGGAATACGTGGAGCCTGACTGCGAGATCGACGCGGACGCGCTTCTGAAGCAGGACTGCGGCCTGACGAGCTTTGACACGACCTGCGCCGTGGGCGAGATGTGCGACCGGTGGGGCGTTGACGCGGACGCGCTCGACCTGCGCGCGGTGCGCACCGTCGGCGAGCTGTTCGACGCGCTGAAGCGCGCGAAGGCGTGAGCGATGACGCAGGAGTATTTCGACGACTTTCCGGTCATGCCGACGATCCGCGAGCTGATCCTCGACGGCTTCGCCCGCGGCGGCGAGAAGCGGCAGTTCGTTTTTACGGATGAAAACCGGCAGGTCACGGAAAAGCGGTTCTGCGACGTGTACCGGGACGTGCGCGACTTTGGCGCGTTCCTGCGCACGCGCGGGATCGTCGAGGGCGACAAGCTGGCGATCCTCATGGAGAACAGCTACTTCTGGAATGTGGTCTACTACGCCGCGCAGGTGAACGGCTGCGTCACCGTGGCGCTCGACGCCGCGCTGCCGGCGCGGGATCTGTACGACCAGCTGGCGGACTGCGGCTGCAGAGCGCTTGTCTGCACGCCGAAGCAGCGCGAAAAGCTCGGCGAGATCCCGGAAAACGCCGCGCCCGCAGAGATCTTTCTCTCCTCCGACGCGGACGCGCTGCTGGCGGCGGGACGCGCCGCGCCCGAGGCGCTGGACGCGTTTCTGGCTTCGACCGTCTCACCGGAGGCGCTCGCGTCCATCGTCTACACCTCCGGCACGACCGGCAAGGTCAAGGGCGTGATGCTTTCCAATAAAAACGTTTGCTCCAACGTCTACGCGGTGATGCACGTGACGCCCGAATCCCACGGCATCGGCTTCCTGCCGCTCAATCACACGTACGCGTGGGTCAGCGGCCTGTTCGCCACGCTGGTGCGCGGACAGTGGGGCTATATCTGCACCGATCTTAAGCGGATCTACCGTGACATCCGGGACTACAAGCCGGTGCAGTTCGCCGCCGTGCCGATGGTCGTGGAGATGATCCATCAGAATATCGTCCTGACCGCCAAGCGCAACGGCACCTACGACAAGCTGATGCAGGGGATCACGATGAGCCGCAACTTCATGCTCAGCGGCTACGACGCCCGGCGGGAGATCTTCTCGGAGATCCACGAGTTCCTGGGCGGAGAGCTGGAATGCATCTTCTGCGGCGGCGCGTATCTGTCGCCCGAGATCGAGCGGTTCATGTTCGACGTGGGCATCCAGATCATCACCGGCTACGGCCTGACCGAATGCGCGCCGTGCGTGACCTGCTCCAGACGGTACGCGTACAAATTCGGCTCCGTGGGTCTGCCGCTGGAGTGCTGCGAGGTGAAGATCCGCGAGCCCGACGCCGACGGCGTGGGCGAGATCTGCGTGAAGGGCGACAATGTGTTCATGGGATATTACGGCGACCCGGAGGCCACCGCCTCTGTCTTCGACGGCGACTGGCTGCGCACCGGCGACCGCGGTTATATCGACGAGGACGGCTTCCTGTTCTTCACGGGACGCGAAAAGAATCTCATCATCCTGTCCAACGGCAAAAACGTCTCGCCGGAACAGATCGAGACGCGCCTGTGCGAGCAGATCCCGTTCGTCCGGGAGGTCGTTGTCAGCGAGCGCGGCAACCGGATCCACGCGGAGTTCTATCTGAACGAGGACGACGAACCCGACGCGAGAGACCGCCTGCCGGACGCCGTGGCGCGCGCGAATGAGACGCTCGCGGAGTATATGCAGGTGCAGACGTTCGCCGTGCGCGACGAACCCTTCCCGAAGACCGCGACGCTTAAGATCAAACGGCAGTGAGATCGGGATCGGAAAACGGAAATATGAAATCGAGGCGCATCAGACCGAAGCGCCTCGGTTCTTTGATTTCGGCTTAGGTTTCCTGCGTCCCGCGCCGTGAAAATGAAAACGTCCGCGATATTATTTTATTACCGTCGATGTCGTCTGATCCGTCAGATCGAGGATGTAATCTGTCGACACGCCATAGAAGCGGGCAGCATGATCAGGACGTCCGACGGGATATCGCGCCGCCCCGGCACGCGAATGCGTCGGCACAGCTTGTTATCCGGCTCTTTTTTATTATCGAATAACGCACCTGCATGATTGGCTTTTAATGTGTATTACGATAACGTGAGACGGGATCGGCTGACGGGCGGCGGTCGAACCGGGGAATGCATTTTCGCTTGTCAAGAGGAAAAACGCGCTGAAAATTGCACAAAATTTTCATTTCGTTCCCTGAAATCGCGATTTCGTTCCCCGGGGGTTGCATTTCGGTCCGCTGCGGTTAAAATGAGACGTGCGCCGTACGATTCCCGTGCGGCTGCGATCATACGATTTACAGGAGGAAACATGGAATGAAAAAAGCGACAGCCATCATGCTTGTTTTTCTTCT
>ONWP01000337.1 GCA_900321595.1 uncultured Eubacteriales bacterium | reverse complement strand
GGCGGAGCTGGCGGCGCATCTGGACGCGCTGGCGAACACCGAGCCCGCCACCGAGCCGACCACCGTCGAACAGCCCACCGAACCGGCGGTCGAGCCGACGCAGCCGGCGACCGAACCCACGCAGCCGGTAACCGAACCGACTGATCCGGCAACGGAACCGACGCAGCCGGCAGTTGAACCGACAGAAAAGCCCACTGAGCCTGCGGTCGAACCGACCGCCCCGGCCACAGAGCCCGCGACGGAAGCGCCCGCGCAGCCGGACAAAAACGCCTGCGATTACTGCGGCAAGGTCCATCCGAAGACCTTCTTCGGCTCCCTGATCCGGATGCTCCACATGATCGCGTACTTCTTCAAGACCGTGTTCGGCCTGGGAAAATAACCTTCCTGTTCAAAAACAGCTCTCGCTTCGGCGGGAGCTGTTCTCTTTCATTGAGCCATAGCGGCGGGGAGCCGGTGATCTGACGCGGCGTACGTTCCTTTGATCAGTCTTCGCCGGGCATTTTCCACGCGTTGTGGTCGGTGTGGAGCAGGTGGTGGGCTTTTTCGCTCAGGGGGTTGGTGAAGAAGTCCGCGTAGACGGCCTTGATCGACGGGTTTTCGTGGCTGAAGCGCAGGGTCATATTCCTGTCCTGCGCGTACAGCACGTCCGCGCGGTCCGGGGCGCAGAACGTCCGGTCGTGGATGGGCTGTCCGCCGCCGCCGACGCAGCCGCCGGGGCACGCCATGACCTCGACGAAATCATACTGCACGTCGCCGCGCTCCATCGCCGTGATCAGCTTCTCCGCGTTGCCCAGGCCGTTGACGACCGCCACGCGCAGCGTTCTGCCGGGCAGGTCGAAGGACGCCTCCTTCCAGCCGTCCATGCCGCGCACGTCGCGGAATGCGTCCGGATCGGGGTTCTGTCCGGTCACGATCGCGGCCGCCGTGCGAAGCGCGGCCTCCATGACACCGCCTGTCGCGCCGAAGATGTTGCCCGCGCCGGAGCCGACGCCCAGCGGCAGATCGAGGTCGCTGTCCGCGAGGCTCGCCGGGTCGATGTGACAGGACGCGATCAGGCGCTCCACCTCGCGGGTGGTCAGCGACGCGTCCACGTCGGGCTGTCCGCAGGCGTCGTTCATCGCCGGGATTGCGCACTCATGCTTCTTCGCCAGACACGGCATGATGGAGACGCAGAAGATCTTTTCGGGCTCCACGCCGAGGATCTCGGCGTAATAGCTCTTGGCCACGGCGCCGAACATCTGCTGCGGGCTCTTGGCCGTGGAGAGGTTGCCGATCAGCTCCGGGTGATGCGCCTTGAGGTAGCGCACCCAGCCGGGACAGCAGGACGTGAACAGCGGCAGCTTCGCCGTATCCGCGTGCGCGAGCCGGTCGAGGAATTCGCTGCCCTCCTCCATGATGGTCAAGTCGGCGGTGAAATTCGTGTCGAAGACGTAGTCGAAGCCCGCTTCGCGCAGGCAGGCGCACAGACGCTGCACCGTGGCGACGTCCGGCGTCAGGCCGAAGGCCTCGCCCCACGCGGTGCGGATCGCCGGCGCGATCTGGACGACCGTGATCCTGTCGGGATCGTAGACGGCCTCCATGACGCGGTCGACGTCGTCGCGCTCGGACAGGGCGCCGACGGGGCAGTGGGTGATGCACTGGCCGCACAGGGCGCAGCGGCTGTCCTCGATATCGTAGACGCCGCGGATGGCGATATTCGTGCGGCCGCCGGTATTGACCACGTCCCAGACGTGGGAGTTCTGGATCTTGTCGCAGACCTGTACGCAGCGCATGCATTTGACGCATTTCGTATTGTCGCGCACCAGCGGGAAGGCGTTCGTCTTCGTCTTCGCGGGGAGCTTCTTTTCATACGGAATGGAGCGGATGTTCAGATCCTTCGCGAGGCTCTGCAGCGTGCAGTTGCCGCTGCGGACGCAGGTCGCGCAGTTGGAGTCGTGCTCGGAGAGGATCAGCTCCACATTTGTGCGGCGCGCCTGCCGGGCCGCCTTGGAGTTGGTGCGCACCACCATGCCCTCCGCCACGGGGGTGTTGCAGGCGGCAGGCAGCTTGTAGAGACCGTCGACCTCCACGACACAGACGCGGCACGCGCCGATCTCGTTGAGCCCCTCCCAGTAGCAGAGCGTGGGAATGGCGACGCCGACTGATTTCGCGGCCTCCAGGATCGTGGTGTTCTCCGGTACGCAGACGGCTCTGCCGTCGATCGTCAGGTTCACCATTTGGTCGTCCTCCCTCCCTTAAAGCAGCCGTAGCCGTAGTGGTCGCAGCGCAGGCACCGCGAGGATTCCTGTCTGGCCTCCTCGTCGTTCATGCAGTGCTCCATGAGCGCGAAGTCATTCCTGCGCTCGTTTGCCGGACGCTCGGTCATGTTCACGCGGCCCATGGGCTCGTGATCGTCGAACCGCACCGGCGGCATGTCGATATCGCTGGAGATCTCGTGCCGGAAGCCGAGATATTCGTCGATGTTCGCGGCGGCCGTCTTGCCGCCCGCGATCGCCCGGATGACCGTCGCGGGGCCGGTGACGCTGTCGCCGCCGGAGAAGACGCCGTCCATGTCGGCGATCTCGCCGGAGGCCAGCGCCGTGATGTTGCCGCGCTTGACGGGCACGCCGGCGTCCTCGAAGTGCTTTGAGTCGATGAGCTGCCCGACGGCGACCAGCACGAGGTCGCAGGGCAGGGTGAATTCCGGCGCCTCGGCGTTCACGGGGGCGGGTCTGCCCCACTTGATGGGGCCGACGATCTGGGGCTTGAGCCGGATGCCGCAGACCTTGCCGTCCGGCGTCTTTTCGATGCGCACGGGCGCGTGCATTTCCAGGATCTCGCAGCCGTCCGCCACGGCGCCCTCGACCTCCTCGGCCAGCGCCGTCATATCGGCCCTGCGCCGGCGGTAGGCGATGGTGACGCTCTTCGCGCCCAGACGCACGGCGCTGCGGGCCACGTCCATGGCCACGTTGCCGCCGCCGACGACCACGACGTTCAGACCGGTGTAGTCCGGGTATTCGTCGTCGCCGATGGCGCGGAGCATCTCCACGGCGCTGATGACGCCTTCGGCGTCCTCGCCCTCGATGCCCAGCTTGCGGTCGGTGTGCGCGCCGATGGCGATGAAGACGGCGTCGTAATCCGCGCGCAGCTGCTCGAGCGTGAGATCCGTTCCGACGGAGACGCCGGTCACGGTTTTAAAGCCGGTCTGCTTGAGGCCCTCGATCTCGCGGTCGAGGCGTTCGCGGGGCAGGCGGTAGCCGGGGATGCCGTAGCGCAGCATGCCGCCGAGCTTCTTGCGCTGCTCGTAGACGGTCACGTCGTGTCCCATGATGGACAGGTAGTAGGCCGCCGTCAGGCCGCAGGGGCCACCGCCGATGACGGCGACGGTCTTGCCCGTTTTGGGTGCGAGCGGCGGGGTCTTGATGGTCTCCTCGTGCTCGACGGCGTAGCGCTTGAGCCCGCGGATGTTGATGGGGTCGTCCACCTTGGCGCGGCGGCAGCGCTCCTCGCAGGGATGCTCGCAGATCAGGCCGCAGACGCTGGGGAAGGGGTTGTCCTTGCGGATGAGGTCGACCGCGTCGTCATAGCGGCCGGCGTGGATGAGGGAGACGTAGCCGGGGATGTCCACGTGCGCCGGGCAGAGCGCGACGCAGGGGACGGGCTGATCCTGCAGATTGAGACAGCGGCCGTGGACGATATGCTCCATGTAATCGTCCCGGAAGCCGCGGATGCCCTTGAGGACCGTCCGGGCGGCCTCCTGCCCGATGGCGCAGTCCGCGGAGCGGAAGATGTCCTCCGCCGTGCGCTCGATGACGTCG
>ONWP01000291.1 GCA_900321595.1 uncultured Eubacteriales bacterium | reverse complement strand
GCCTGCGTCGCCGGTCTTTTGATCTGAATCGTATTTTTTTCGCGGTCGGAACGGACGGCGGCTGAATACCGAAAAACAGGAGGAGACCGTGCCATGCACAAAATGACAAGAATCCACCGCGCCGGCGCGCTTACGCTGATCACGGCGCTTCTGCTGCTGACGCTCGCGGGCCTTTCCGGGACGGGCGCCGCGGCGTACGTATCGAACGTAGACTTCTGCGGTTACGGCGTCCGCCCGGCGATCGTGTTCAAGAACGGCATCGTCGATCAGCGCAAGCCTGCCGAGGTCGCCCCCATGCGCGGCGACGCGGACGGCGACGGCAAGGTGCTCGCGAAGGACGCGCGCCTTGCGCTGCGCGTCAGCGCGCGGCTTGAGACGCTGAGCGCGCAGGCGGTGAAAAACCTGGATCTGGACAGCGACGGCAAGGTCTCCGCGGCCGAGGCGCGATGGATCCTGCGCTATTCGGCGAAGCTGGAGAAAACGCTGGATTTCATCAGGAAACCGAGCAAGCTTACGGTCGGCAGTTACGCGCTGTCCTTCGGCCGTTATGAAAGCAGCGACGGTATGACGACGCTGCAAATCGGTTCCGACGGCAGCGTGACGCAGACCTTTATTGACGGTATGCGCACATCGGGAAAATGGTCCGTCGTCACCGACAGCATCGGACAAAAGTTCATGCAGATCGACTGGGGCGACGGCACGGAGAATTACAACGTATACGCGAATGACAAATTCAGCGACGCGTGGCGCGGAGCCGTCACGTACTCGTACGTCGGCGCGTAAATCAAAAACAGAACGCGCCCCGCGGGGCAGGATCGGTAAACAAAAAGCGGAGACCCGACGCCGGATCTCCGTTTTCATATCGCCTGAAGCGCCCGGTCAGACCTCTTTCGCCTGCTTCCAGACGGAGATCGAGCCGTCCTCATGGACCTCCATCACAGTGTCGCAGTAGCGCAGCATGGAGCTGCGGTGCGTGATGATGAAGCAGGTTTTGTCGATCGTCGCGACCAGATTTTCAAAGATCCTGCGTTCGGTGCCCTCATCCAGTGCGCTGGTGGCCTCGTCAAAGATGAGCACCGGGCGGTCCCGCAGCAGCGCGCGGGCGATGCACAGCCGCTGCGCCTGTCCCGCGGAGATGCCGCCGGAGCGTTCGGTGACGTTCAGCTCCAGCCCGGCGGGATCCTTTCGCACGAACTCCGCGGCGCCGGCGCGTTCGAGCGCGTCCCACATCTCCTCGTCGGTCGCGTCCGGTTTGCCGGTGAGCATATTTTTTCGCAGCGTGCCCGTCATAAGGGTGTTGCCCTGCGGCACGTAGGCCAGCAGTCTGCGCGTCGCGGGCGAGACCTGTTCGCCGGTCCCGTCCGCATACACGTATTCCATCGAGCCGCTGTCCGGCTCGGTGAGCGCGAGCATGAGCCGGATCAGCGTCGTCTTGCCGACGCCGGAGGGGCCGATGATGCCGACGTGCGCTTTCGGGGGGATGTCGAAGCTGATGTCTTTCAGGATCGTCTCGTTGTCATAGGTGAAGCTGACATGGTCGACGCGCAGACCGATCGGCTCCGTATACGGAGCGCTGCTGCCGGACAGATCCTCGTCGCCCAGCTCCGTGATCTCACGGACGCGGCGCGTGGAGACGACGGTCGTAAACAGGGTCGGCAGGATATGGCCGACGCCGCGGACCGCGCCCTGGATCTGCGACATCTGCGTCAGGAACATGGTCATCGTGCCGTAGGAGTACGCGCCCTGCTCGAGCTGCCGGGCGCACCAGCCGAACGCCAGGACATACGCGGCGGTGTACACCAGGCTGGAGCAGATGCCTGACAGCGTACTCACGTATGTCTGCCGCATGACTGTCTTCATGCGGCGATTGCGGAACTCGGAAAAAAACGTGTTGTTCCGATCCTCCATCTGGAAGGTCTTGATGACGCCGATATTGCTCAGATTCTCCTGGAAAAACGTGAAATACTCGGAATGCGATTCGCGCAGCTCCTTCTGATAGCGCACCATCGGCTCGCGGAACAGAACGGTGATCACCAGTCCGGCCGGTCCGGCGATCAGCCCGATCATCGCCAGCACGGGATCCACCGAGAGAACGATCACAAGGATGATGACGAGCTTCAGGATCGAAACGATCAGATCCGGCAGGAGCGTGATGATATTTCTCGCGATCGTATCCACGTCGGCGTTGAGCCGTGACATCATATCGCCGCTGTGGAATTTGGAGATATTCAGCCATCTGCCGCGCTGTGTCCGGTCGAACATCTTCGCGCGGATGGAGAACGCGAATTTCTCGTTGACGTAGCTGCTGAAAATCCCGGCGCCGGAGGAGAACAGGATCGAAAGCAGCGAGGAGCCCAGCATCAGCGCAACAAGCTTCATGGAGAAATGCGGATTCGCGCCGGAGACGGCGTCCACGACCAGCTTGCTGATATAGGGGCTGATCAGGGAAAAGCCCATGCCGATCAGGCTGATGAGCAGGAAGCCGGCCATATAGCGCAGCGTTCCCTTTCCCTCCTGCAGCAGCCAGAGCAGATCGCCTCTGGACTCGCGGATCTTGATAAAAAACCGTTTGAAAGCCTTGATCATGTTGTCTTCCTCTGTTTCAATAACCGGGCCGCCCGGCGCTTCGCCGCGCGGGCGCAGCGGCGCAGCAGATGATCCTTCTTCGGGTGCAGCCGGTCGCGCATCGTCCGGACGGCGCCGCGGTAGCCCTGATCCCGACCGGTTTGTCGGGCTACAGCTATTTTGACAAGGCGCAGGGGAAGCGCGTGCGCGTGACGCGAAAAACCGCCGCGCGCTTCAGCGGCGAGGCCATTTGCTTCTACAAGCCCTTCCCGCTGAAATCCATGACGGTGAAGGATCTGCTGCGCTATATCGTGCGCACGCTCTCGCGCTGGGACTAT
>ONWP01000336.1 GCA_900321595.1 uncultured Eubacteriales bacterium | reverse complement strand
GGCTCCGTGGTGAAGCCGGTCGCGCAGTCCACGGTGAGCAGGTATTCGCCGGGCAGCACGCCGGTGATCCCGGACAGGACGGCTTCGCCCAGCCGGGTGTAGACAACGGTCTGCAGCTCGCGGTATTCCGTCGTTTTGCCGGTGCCGTCCGGGCTGTACAGCGCGTACAGGCGCACGTACCAGCGGCAGGCGCTCAGGTCGCCGGTCGGATGGTCGAACGCGAACTGAATCGCGCCGCGTTCCGCGACGGTGAGGCGGTACCGCTTCGTCTCCAGAATGGACGCGATCGTATCGGAAACGCGGGTGTTGAACGCCAAATCTGTCGCCGGTTCCGCGGGCGTCGGTTCGGCGGGCTCGTGCGCGGCCGGTTCCGTCGGTTTCGCCGGTTCGGACGGCCTTTCGATCGGCGCCTCGGAGGTTTGCTCCGACGCGGGCGCCGACGGGAGCGCGGACGCGGTCTCGGGCGTCTCGCCGGTCGCGCGCGCGGTCAGGGGTTCCGCGTCGCCGGGCGCTCCGGCAGGTTCCGCCGCTTCGCCCGCCGCGGCTTCGCCGGGCGCGCTGTTCGTCAGAAACACGGCGGCGTCAGGCAAAACGCCGGATTCCTCCGTTTCCGTCTGCGGTTCGGCCGGCGGCGTCTGCGCCTCGAAGGGCAGCGCCTCCCGCGCCCGCGTCAGCGCGTCGCCGGAAAGCACGGCCTGCGGGCGGTCGGAATACGTCGCGACGCCGAAGGTGGGAAGCGCGAACAGGACCGCCGCCAGCAGGATCGCCAGCGCGGCCTTGACGCGCGTTCTCGTCTTTTTCTCTTCCATGGTCTCATCCCTTTGCGTAAGGGTATGCTATTTTATTTATTATAACGTGTTTGCGGAAAAAGGTCAAGAGGGCGGGGCGCGGATCATCCGTAAGCGGCGGCCGCGCGCCGCAGACGGCTTCGCGATGCGATCGAAGCAAAGCGAACCAAACAGAAACGCGGCCCTTCGCGGGGCCGCGTCCGGTTTTGTAACAGATTACTGCCGGAAGGTGATCGTGCAGTCGTCGCGGATCTTGCCCTTCGCCGTGGGCTGCCACTTGGCGCCCAGCGTGAGATCCGATTCCTTCGCGTCGATGGTGATGCTCTCCATCCCGGTGCACTGGAAGAACGCGTAATCCCGGATCTCCTTGATCTTCGGGCCGATCTCCAGCTTCTTGAGGTTCTCGTCATAGGCGAACGCGTCCTTGCCGATGAACTCCAGCGACGCGGGGACCTTGAAATCCTTCAGCGCGCTGCAGCGGTGGAACGCCTTCTCGCCGATGCGCTTGATGGAGTCCGGGAAGGTCGTGACGTTCACGTAGTAGCACTTGTAGAACGCCTTGTCGCGGATCTCCTCCACGCCGTCGGGAATGTCGTAGGTCGTCTCGTTGAGCGCCTGTCCGAACCGGTCGTATTGGATACCCCGCCCGGCGGGATAGTAGTACAGGACCTTCATGTCCTTGGAGAAGAGCACGCCGTCCACGGCGGTGAAGTACGGGTTCGCCGGGTCCACGACGAATTCCTGCAGGTGCTGGTTGTTCGTCATCGCCCAGGTGCCGATGGTCTTCACGCCCTTGCCCAGTGTGATGCGGGTGAGGGACTCGGCGTTGCACAGGCTGAAATCGCGGATCTCGACCACGTCGTCGTCGAGGGTCAGCTCGGTGATCGTGGTCTTGTCGTCGTAGCGGACGACCGCGCGGCCGCCCTCCACGTCTTCATAGCGGATGTCGATCGTATTCGGGCCCAGCGCGCAGGACGAGCACACGGCCGCGATCGTCAGGAGCGCGAGCATGGCGCAGATCAGTTTTTTCATCCCGCGGACACCTCCTCCTGCGTGACTTCGGCGACCTCGGCAGACTCTGCGGCTTCGCTTCGCGCGCGTTCGCGCGCCTCGATCTCGGCGACGCATTTGTCGTGCTTCTCGCGCGTCATGTCGTACCAGATGAACGGGATGGTGGACAGGATCAGTCCGACGACGCCCAGATATACGTAGGTGTGCATCGCGCCGGAGAAGACCGTGCTGTCAAAGAGCACGTCCCAGTCGCTGGTGAAGCCGTAGATGCGCAGCAGCGCGGGCGCCACGAGACCGAGCACCGTCGTGATGGGCGTGGTGAACCAGGTGAAGATGGAGATCATGTTGTCGGCGCGTTCGCCGGTCTTCCACTGGTGATAGTCGAGGATGTCGGCGTTGAGACCGTCGGTGAGGCCGTTGCACCCGGCGCTGATGCCCGAGCGCAGGAAGATGAACACCAGCAGCAGCGGCCAGCTGTGCTCGTTGCGAAGCCCCAGCAGGTAGCCTGCGGTGATCAGCGCCCAGACCAGTCGGAACGCGATGACCACGGTGCGCTTTTCAAACCGGCGGATCAGCGGCGGGATCGCCAGATTCCCCAGCGTGGAGGTGATGCCCGCGATGGACGCGATGCCCACGACCCACTCGATGCGCAGCGAATAGATCAGCGTGTAGTTGATCACGCCGTCGGCGATGGCGTTCCACAGGCCGAAGACCGCGGCGATATTGATGATCCAGAAGTATTTGTTCTTCAGCAGCGCCTTGGCGCTCTTGCCGAATTTGACCTCGTGGTGCTCGTCCTGATTGACGGCGACGCGCTCCTTGACGCCGATCATGAAGAAGGCGAAGCCGAAGGAGATCACCGACAGGATCGGCACGAAGATGCGGTAGGAATTGATGTTCAGATAGCCGCCTGTGGAGCGGATCATGATCGGGTAGATGATGCGGAAGATCGACCGCAGCGCGCCCAGGAAGATCGCGCCGATGGAGTGGTACTTCTGCCGCTCGATGGTGTTCGGCGTGATCAGCGCCACGATGGCCTTCGGGTTGTCGTAATAAATCTGAGAGAAGCGCGTGCGGATCGTGAACAGCAGGTGCAGCACGACCAGACGCGTGGTGTAGTCCAGCGTCGTCGGCACGAAGGGGATCAGCGCCGTCACGATGGTGATCGGGATGCCGTAGACCACCAGGAAGGGCTTGTAGCGGCCGTACTTGCGGCAGAGCTTGCTGCGCAGGAACCAGTTGACGGGGCCGCCGACGCCCATGACGACGAGGATGTTCGCCACGATCTGGGGCAGTCCCTTGATGATGAACTCAAAGGGCTTGCTCGGGATGAAATAACAGCCCGCGCCGATGAGCGTGACCAGTCCGTAGATCATCAGGAACCGCTTCGTCTTGTCCTTGGGCAGATGGCCCAGGTTCTCGAAGACGGTCATGTTCATGGACTCGATGTACAGCGTCGCGTACTTGACGGCCAGCGCGATGAAGGTGATGATCGTGAAGTCCATCATCTTGATCTCGAAGATGCTGCCGCACAGGTAGCCCGCCGTGAAGGACACCGTGTCGTTGCAGATGAACGTGAAGCCGCAGACGCCCATGATGCCCAGACAGTAGAACATGAACTCCTTGAGGGACGTGTATTCGCCCGGCTTCGGGGTGTTCCAGTTCTGTTTGACGCCGCTGAGCAGGTCCGCGACGGCCTGCGTCGGCGACTTCTTCACTTTGGTGTTGTCAGCCATAGGATCCCTACCTTCCGAAAACCGTCGTTCCGCACAAAAAACGGGGCGACGGTCAAGTTGTTTTTATTATAAGCGTTTATTTCACATATTGCAAGTGCGTTTTTAGCCGTTTTCCAGCATTTCAAGGAATTCGTCCTCGCTGACCACGCGGATGCCAAGAGCCTGCGCCTTTGTCAGCTTCGAGCCGGCGTTTTCGCCCGCCACGACGACGCCCGTCTTCTTCGAGACGCTGCCGGAGACCTTGCCGCCGAGCGCTTCGATGCGCGCCTTGGCCTCCTCCCGGGGGAAGGCGCTGAGCGTGCCGGTGAGGACGAAGGTCGTTCCCGCGAATTTCCCGCCCGGCGCTGTCTTTTCCCCGGTCATGACGACGCCGAGAGACGCCAGATCCGCCAGGAGCTCCCGCGTGCCCGGCGCGTCGAAAAACGCGCGGACGCTCTGCGCCCGGCTCTCGCCGAAGCCCTCGATCGCCGCGATCTCCGCTTCGGAGGCGGCCATGAGCGCGTCCATGGAGCCGTAGCGGGCCGCGAGCGTCTTCGCGAACTGCTGCCCGATGCGGCGGATGCCCAAGGCGCACAGCAGGCGCGCCAGGCCCCGCGATTTGCTCGCCTCGATCGAGGCCATCAGGTTGTCGGCGGACTTTTCGCCCAGCCCCTCGATCGCCGCGATCTCGGCGCGGTCCAGCCGGTAGACGTCGGGGATCGAGCGCAGCATGCCCTTTTCGACAAACAGCTCGATCAGCGATTCGCCGAGGCCCTCGATATCCATGGCGTCGCGGCTGCAGAAGTGGATCAGGTTGCGCAGCAGCTGCGCCGGACACGCCGGATTGACGCACCGCAGCGCGACCTCGCCGTCCTCGCGGACGGTTTTGCCGCCGCAGGACGGACACGCGTCCGGCAGGCGGAAGACGGGCCCCCCGCCGCGCGCGGTGACGCACAGCACCTCCGGGATGATGTCGCCGGCCTTGCTCACGCGGATCGTGTCGCCGATCGCGAGCCCCTTCTCGTCGATATTGTCCTGATTGTGCAGCGTCGCGCGGGAGACGAGCGTCCCGGCGAGCAGGACCGGATCGAAGACGGCGGTCGGCGTGAGCACGCCGGTGCGTCCCACGCTGACTTCAATGTCGCGCAGGACGGTCTCCTTCTCCTCGGGCGGGTACTTGAACGCCACCGCCCACTTCGGCACCTTCGACGTGCTGCCGAGCAGCTGACGCTGGGCGAAGTCGTCCACCTTGATGACCGCGCCGTCGATGTCGAAGGGGAGGCTGTCCCGCTCCCGGCCGATGCGGTCGATCTCGTCAAGCGCCGCCTCGATCGTGTCCACGCGGACGTAGCCGGGCACCGTGCGGAAGCCCAGCTCCCGCAGCGTGTCCAGCGACTGCTTGTGGCTCGTCAGCTCGAGCCCCTCGACCCGCTGGACGTTGAAGCAGAAGATGTCCAGCCTGCGAGCCGCCGTGATCTTCGGATCCTTCTGCCGCAGGGAGCCCGCCGCCGCGTTGCGCGGATTGCGGAAAGGCTTTTCCCCGGCGGCGTCCTGCTTCTGCACCAGATCGGAGAACACCTCGCGCGGCATGTAGACCTCGCCCCGTGCCTCCAGAAGCGGCAGCTCGCGCTTGAGGCGCAGGGGGATGCTCTTCACGGTGCGCAGGTTCGCCGTCACGTTCTCGCCCACGTCGCCGTCGCCGCGGGTCGAGCCCACGGTCAGCACGCCGTCCCGGTACTCGAGACTGACGGACAGGCCGTCGATCTTCGGCTCCACGACGTACCGCGCGTCTGGACAGACCGCCCGGACGCGCCGGTCGAAATCGAGGATCTCCTCCCGGCTGAACGCGTCCTGCAGGCTCTCCATGCGCACCGGATGCTTCACCGGCTCAAACTGGCCGTCCGCCTGCCCGCCGACCCGGTGGGTGGGGGAGTCCGGCGTGATGAGCGCGGGGTATTCGGTTTCGATGGCGACCAGCTCGCGCATGAGCATGTCGTACTCATAGTCGGTGATCTCGTTCGTGTTCTCGACGTAGTATTTATGGATATGGTAGTTGAGCGTATCGCGCAGCTCCTTCGCGCGCTTCGTCGCTTCGATGAGGTCCATGGAGGTGCTCCGTTTCTGATGAAAAATGGGAACGCGGACTGGTTTCTGTTTATTTCTTTTCTGCGGTCAGCTCAAGGGTGCGCGTGCCCAGCGCGCCGGCGTCGATCGTGACGGTGACGTCGCCGCTGCGGCCGGTGGTGCGCAGCCAGAAGGCTCTGGCGCCGCCGATGAGGGCGAAGGTATCCGGTCCGATGACCTTCGCGGGGCCGTGGACGTTGACGCGCACGGTCTCGTCACAGTAGGGCAGACGGTTGCCGTCCTGATCGCGGGCGACCAGCTCCACGCGGGTCACGTCGTAGGTCGCGTCCTCGACCAGCGCGCTGCAGTCGGCCTTCGCGTCCAGACAGATCTTGCTGACGCTGGTGCGGGTGATGGTCTTGACCAGCTCGCCGTTCTTGTAGCCCTCGAATTTATAGGTGATCTGCTCGCCGCCCCAGCCCGCGAAGTAGCGGGTCACGAGGTCGTAGATCTTCGCGAAGGACATCCTGCCGTGCAGGAACGCGAAGAGGACCTCGAAATAGTGCTGCGGCGGCATGATGAAGCCGTATTCGTTCGCCGCGACGAGCGCTTTTTTGAGGTATTTCGCCGTGATCGGGTCGAGGCCCTCGTCCTTCTCGAGCGCGTCGCCGATAAAGTCCTTCGGGCTGATCGGGGAGTGGGGCAGATTCTTGAATTTGCCCTCCTCGGGACGGATCGTGCTGGTGTAGCGGCCGTTCTTG
>ONWP01000330.1 GCA_900321595.1 uncultured Eubacteriales bacterium | reverse complement strand
TGTCACAAATAAAACACACATTAGCCACACAACACGCACATTCAATAGAAAAAATACAGGGAAGGAAGGCGGTCTGATTTTGCTATTTTAACGAAAAAAGAAGATTGTTTACAAAACAACAGCGGTTTTTTGTTGCGGGTGTGACATTACTGTGTTATAACACAAAAAATCGCGTGTTTGCGTACAACAGACGGGCGCTTCGGCACACGCGATCCCGGACGAAATGAAAGCGAGGAGGGGCGTTATGTATATTCTGGCAGTTGACGACAGCCGTCCGGCGCAGGACGACCTGATCCGCGCGATCCGGGAAGTTGCGCCGGACGCGCAGATCACGCCCTGCCGCGGCGCGTCGGACGCGCTGGCGGGCGCGCGGCTTCAGACGCCGGACGTCGCCCTCGTGCCGGCCGGCCTGTGTACGGCAGACGGCGCGCCGCTCGCGGAGGCTCTGGCGGAAGCGTATCCGCGGCTGAATCTAATCATCGTCGCCGACAGCGGCGACTACGCGCTGCGGGCGTTCGCGCTGCACGCCAGCGGCTATCTGGTCCGGCCTGTCGCGCCGGAAGACCTGCGCCGGGAGCTGCGGTGCCTGCGCTATCCGGTGACCGCGTCGCAGAGCGCGTCCCGGTCCGGACTGACGGCCCGCGCGTTCGGCGATTTTGAGGTTTACGCGGACGGCGTGCCGCTGCACTTTACCTACTCGAAAACGAAGGAGACGCTCGCCTTCCTGATCGACCGCAACGGCGCGCTCTGCACCATGCGGCAGATCGCGGCGATCCTCTGGGAGGACGCGGCGGGCAGTCACGCCTCCTATCTCAACAATATTCGCGCCGATCTGCTGGGCACGCTGTCCGCCTGCGGCTGCGCGGACGTTCTGGTGCTGCGCCGCGGCGCGATGGGCGTGATCCCGGAAAAGATCCGGTGCGATTACTACGACTATCTGAACGCGGACGACTCCTCGGCCGGCCGCCGGGCGACGCAGGCGTATCGCGGCGAGTATATGTCTCAATATACCTGGGCGGAGCTGACCAACAGCCGGCTGTCCTTCCAGGACTGATCTGAAAAAACAGGCGCCGCGGACGCGGTTTTCGTTCGCGTCAGGGCGCCGAGCTTATGCAGCATTTGAGGCAGGAACTAAATCAGGCCGATCCTGCGCAGCATGGGGATCCGCTCCTGTTCCGGATACGCTTCCGAGAAGCGCGGGACCTCGGTATCGTCGCGCAGCGCCTCCATCGCCTCGCGGCGGTCCCTGCTCCGCAGGGCGGAGCCCGCCCGAAAGACCCAGAAAAACGGATAGAGCCACCTTCTTCTGCGCATCGCGGGATAGCGTTCCGCGAGCGCGCCGGGTGCCGGGAACAGAACGGGCGCGACGCGCCGCCATTTCTTCTTCGCGGTGTCCTGCTGCGGCTCCAGCCGAAAGCGCTGCCGCTTGAGATACGCCTGCGAGGCGGGCGTATACCAGTGAGAAAACGCCATGCGGTCATACTGCTCGATGTCCGACGCGACCGCGTCGCAGAGGTCCTCGTCCTGCAGGGTCATCCCCGGGAATTCCGACGCGTCAAACAGATCCGCGCGCACCATCACGGAGAGCACCGTATTGAAAAAGGTGTCCGCGCCGAGTCTGCGCAGCTCCTTCCAGAGCGCGGGCGCGTTCACCTCGTCCCTGTGGCGGGCGAAGTACAGCGCGCAGTCGTAGCAGGCGCGCAGGCCGATCCACGACCCCGCGAAATGCTTCGTCAGGTGCAGCGCCAGATACAGCAGGTTCTGATCCGGCGCGAGCGTCAGGAAAGTTCGCCCCCACAGCGATTCCTCCGTGAACGCGGTGCCGATCGCCGGGCCGGTATCTCTGCCGAGCGCCTTGCTGAAAAGATCCTGAAACAGCTGCACATGCACCTCAATCAGCCCGGCCCGCGGATGCGTGCACTCGCTGTGATTGCTGCCGGGCTCCCGTCTTTCGACGCGGAAGCCGCGCGCCTCAAGCAGAGCCAGCGTCTGTTCCTCCTGTTCGAGCGGAATGAACAGATCCGTATCCGAGCTGCTGCGGCTTTCCGGATAGCGGTACAGCACGCCCTGCGACATCCCCTTGAGCACAACGGGGCGGATTCCCGCTGCCGTCAGAGCTTCGATCTCGTCGAGCGCCGCCTCCATCCTGGCGCGGTTTTGTAGA
>ONWP01000331.1 GCA_900321595.1 uncultured Eubacteriales bacterium | reverse complement strand
CGTCTCACCCCTCGCGGGGTGAGTGGATTGAAATTCAACAGGGCGAAAGCCCACCAAACAACGCGCCGGGTCTCACCCCTCGCGGGGTGAGTGGATTGAAATTTTGCCGTGGACGATCATTTCCAGACCCGCGCCTTCGTCTCACCCCTCGCGGAGTGAGTGGATTGAAATTCATTCCTTGACGATTCTTTTTTCTCTTTTGCACTGTAATTTGATTTTGACGCAGCAAATCCCCCTAAAGTAGATTTTGGATTTTTCCTTGTCTACTTTAGGGGGATTATATCAAAATCGGCGGTTTTTTCAAATTTGTTGACACTTTTTGTTGACACTCTCATAAATCAAGAATGATCGACAAAAAATTAAAAGCCCGGAAACCCGCTCTATAACTGGGTTTTCGGACTTTTTGCGGTGGTCGGAGTGACGGGATTTGAACCCACGACCTCTTGGTCCCGAACCAAGCGCGCTACCATCTGCGCTACACCCCGACGGCCTGTTGATTATACCCGATTTGTTTGACAAAATCAAGTGTTTCTGCAAAATAATTGTGAAAAAGCTTCGCGGCGGCGATCGGAGCCGAAAACGACGCGTTCCGTCGGTTGCAGCGTTCGGCATGTTTTTATGCTTCGCGTGCGGATCGTCTTGCAATCAGGCGCGGGCTCATGTACAATGAAAAACAGGAGCCCGGCCGTCCGGCGCGGATTTCCTGTCGAGTCGAGGAGGAGTTGTTATGACGGATCGATTTGTTCCGGTGCTGCGCTTCGCGGTCTGTTCCGACACGCATCTGCAGACGGACTGCGATACCGCGTCCGCGCGGATCGCGCGGCTCATGGATACGGTTTACGCGATGGCGGACAAAGCGCCGGCGCGTCCCGGCGTGGACGCGTTCGTCTTCGTCGGCGATATGACCGATCACGGCCGGCGTTCCCAGTACGAGGCGTTTTTTCGCGTGGTGAACGCGCATCGCCGTTCCGACGCGCGGGTGCTGTGTGTTGCGGCGAAAAACCATGACAACTGGGAGTTCGGCCGCGACTGCGTCAAGACGGGCCTTGCGTATCTGCAGGCGATCTCCGGACAGAAGCCGGACTTCCATACGGTCATCGGGGGCTTCCATTTTATCGGGATCTCAACAAGCCGTCTGGACGGCGTCTACTACGATGCGGATCAGCGTCTGTGGCTTGAAAACGAGCTGCGGTCGGCCTGCGCCGACGAAAGCGGCAGGCCTGTTTTCGTTTTCCACCATGAACATGTGACAGATACGGTCTTCGGCAGCCGTCCGGAGGATGGCTGGGGCATCCCGTTTTTCCGGGATATTCTGGAGCGGTTTCCCCGCGCGGTGCATTTTTCCGGGCACAGTCACTATCCGCTCAACGACCCGCGCAGCGTCTGGCAGGGCGCGTTTACGGCGGTCGGCACGGGCGCGCTCTCCTACGCGGAGCTGACTGTTGACGGCAGCCGTCAGGTGCATCCGGACGGATATAAGGACGTCGCGCAGGGCTGGCTCGTCGAGGCGGACGCGTCCGGGCAGCTGAGAATGAGAGGGTATGATTTTCTTTCGGGTCAGCTTCTCTGCGAGCGGTTTCGCGGCGCGGAGCTGTATCCCGTTTCGACGGAAGCGCCGCGATTTTTGCCCGGCGCGCAGCTGCGCGTCACCCGCTGCGCGGAGCGTATTCGCGTGACGTTCCCCCGGGCCGCGTCTCTGCCCGGCGATCCCGTGTGCGCGTACCGCGTCTGTCTGTCGCGGGACGCGGAACCGGTCGCCGAAGCGACGGTCGTTCCGCCGTACTGGCAGAGCGATCCGCCGGCGCGCCACACGATCGATTTGCCGCCGACCGCAGGCGCCGTCGTCGTTTCGGTTACAGCCGAAAACGCTTACGGCGCGCAAAGCGAACCGATCAGGCTCCGCACAGATGATTGAGCGTGCAAAGCGCTGAATATTTTATTTGAAAAGCAAGAAAAACAAAAGCATTTATCTCTTGCGTTTTTCAATAAATAACAATATAATTATTACATTACTATTTCGAGGGCATGGCACATGACACTGGTTGAGTTCTTTGACAGGGACTCTTTGGAAAATATTTGTTCCTGCGCCGCGGCGCGCGCAGATCGCGTGATCCTGATCGGCGGGGACCGGCAGACGGCGGAGCGCTGCATCGCCGGCTATCGGAAGATCTTCGCCGCGCGGCAGACGGACGTGGCATTCGAATACGTCTCTGTGGACCGCCGCCGGCTGAGCAGAATGACGCAGACGATCACCCGGATCGTACAGGCGTACCCGGACTGTGTTTTTGATCTGACCGGCGGAGACGATCTGTGTCTGGTGGCCGTCGGTATGGATTAAGCGAAAAATCCGCGCCTCCGGCTCCATCGGTTCAGTCTGCAGAATGACAGGATCTACGAATTCGACGCAGAGGGCGACGTCCACGCAGAATCGGCCGCGCCGCAGCTGACTGTGGACGAGGTCGTTCAGGCATATGGCGGGGACGTCTGCTTTGACAGCGAGACCGCGGACGGGACGCATATCTGGGACCTGAACGATGATTTCCGGCGGGACATCCTGACGATGTCCGATTTCCTCTGGGGTCGAAACGCGGCGCAGTGGAACCGGCAGATCAGCTATTTCAAAATGATGCATGAGGTCGGCGCGTCTGCGGATCCGCTGCGTGTTTCCGCGGATCTGAACAGAATTCGCGCCTTGTCCGGAAGTAAGCAGTATGAGGGCGCCGCCCTGATCCCGGAAGTGACGGAGCCGCTTGAACAAGCGGGACTTGCGGCTGTTTCCGTCAATGAGAACGCTGTGACTGTTGCGTTCAAAAACAGACAGATCATGCGGTGTCTGATCAAAGAGGGACAGGCGCTGGAGCTGGTCGTATACCTGCTGGCGAAACAGGCGCAGCGCGACGGCGCGCCCGTATACAACGACGTGCAGACCGGCGTTTACATCGACTGGGACGGCGCGCTGAAGGGCGGCGGTGAGACCGACGTTCACAATGAGATCGACGTGATGATGACGCGCGGCATGATCCCGGTTTTTGTGTCATGCAAAAACGGCGCCGTCGATATCGACGAGCTGTATAAGCTGGACGCTGTCGCGACGCGTTTCGGCGGCAAATACGCAAAGCGCGTTCTGGTCGCGACGTCGCTGCGGTTCCGGTCGAACCGGGACGCGATCCGCCAGCGCGCG
>ONWP01000178.1 GCA_900321595.1 uncultured Eubacteriales bacterium | reverse complement strand
GAAAGACATGTCGTAACGGTCTGATATTCGCTGCCGGTCATGGGATCACACTCCTATTCCATTTTATTATATACCCTGTTTGCGAAAAATGCAACGATTTTTCCGCGCGGACGCATCAACTGTCGGATCACGCGCGGCGGCCGGTCTGTTTTCAAAAACTCTATTGATTTTTTTCGCCGCTTATGCGAAAATGAACCAAACGAACGAAAAGGGGGAGCATTTCGTTATGCAGACCTTGATCCTGCACAAACATAAAGCGAGGGTGCCGGTCGTCTTCGACCCGCCGAAGACCGATCCGCTGGCGCCGAAGCCGTTCGAGGGGGCGGGCGACGCGCTGCCGCGGCTCACGCTGCCGCTGCCGTTCCCGAAATCGAGCGTCCGCCACGTCGCGCGGGCGGGAGCGGCGTACTGGATCGCGTCGGACCGCGGGCTCGCGCGGTACTGCCCGGCGGAGGAGGACGTCTACGACCGGATGATGTACTTTTCCGCCGACCGGGATCTGCCCGACAACGACGTGCGGGGTCTGGCCGCCGAGGAGGACGCGTGCCGCGTCCTGACCGCGACGGGCAGCGCCCATATCCGGCTGGTCATGATGTCCATGGCCGAGAAGGCCGCGATGCTCGCCGACGAGTCAAAGACCGTCATCGACCGCTTCGGCATGATCTCCCACAACCATCTGGAGAAGGACCGCGACCTGTCCACGAAGCTGCCGCACAACGACTGCGACAACGACGGCGGCTTCACGGCCGCCTGCTGCATCGGGGAGATCTGCCGCTACGCCGTCCTGCGCGACGGCGGAAAGACCGATCCGGCGGAGCTTGCCGACGTGCGAAAGGGCGCGATGCGGATGCTCGAGGCCTGTCTGCTGCTGATGTACATCACCGGCAGGGCGGATCATTTCCCGGCCAGAACGTACATCGTGAAGGATTATCCCGTGCCCGACGACGGACTGTTCTTCGCCCGGAAGGGGAAGACGGCGACCTGCTGCGACACGACCTTTTCCCGGGAAAAGGGCATCTGCGGCAAGACCTACCCCTGCGAGGGGGAGATCCCCGACAGACTGCGCAAGCTCTACGCCGACGCCGGCTACACGGACGACGACGTCATCTTCAAGACGGACACCTCCTCCGACGAGGTCACGCTGCACGTCGTGAATCTCTGGTACGCGCTGCGCGTGTTCGGAGAGGAGGATCCGGAGCTGGCCGGCATGATCCGCGACTGCGTCCGGGGCGTGCTGCACTCGATCATCGATCACGGCTTTGAACTGTACGACTTCACCGGGGAGCCCACCAGCTGGGCAAAGTGGAGCGAGCGGTACTTCACCAGCGGCATCGGCTGGTGTGACGCGCCGGAAAACGCCGCCGAGATCATGATGTATCTCAAGCTCGCCATGGATATGCTGCCCGGCGACGAAAAGCTCGAAGCCGCGTATGCGCAGCTGAAAAAGCTCGACTATCCGAGTCTCTTCCCGCTGCACTACGCCAGAGCCTTCCAGACCGGCGTGGGCATCCGCCGGGAGGTCGTCGAGGATCTGATGTACGGCGATCACATGCTCATCAATCTGTCGCTGTACGGACTGCTGCTGCGCGAAACGGATCCGCACATCCGCGCCTGCGCCCTCGAGGCGTGGCGCGACTGGCGCGCCAGCTCTCTGGGACGGGAGCATCTGCCGGTGTACGACGTGCCGTTCCTGGTGGTCTGCCCGGACGACGAGCCGGTGGATCTGGACCGCCTCGCGCACTGGTTCTACCGCAGCAACGTGTCGTATCTGGCGGCGGAGACCTCGGCGCTCGAGCGCACCGACGTGCCCATCCGGCAGTACCGTTCCGGCTTCCATGAGATCTCCTGGCTGCTGCCGCCGGACGAGCGCACCATCACCAAATACGACCGGGATATGTTCGGCGCGGAATCCGTCGACAGGAACCGCATCCGCGAGGTGGAGAAGTGCTCCATCTTTACGCTGCCGTACTGGCTGGGCCGGTATCACGGCGTGATCATCGACGAGGGGGACGAGACTCATGGATAACAGAAAAGTGCATCTGATCGGCAACGCGCATCTCGATCCCGTCTGGCTCTGGCGCTGGGGCGAGGGCGCGAACGAGGTGCTGCAGACCTTCCGCAGCGCGCTGGATCGCCTGAACGAATACCCCGGCTTCATTTTCACCTGTTCCTCCGCGCGCTACTACAAGTGGGTCGAAGAGGCGGATCCGGCCATGTTTGAGGAGATCCGGGCGCGCGTACAGGAGGGGCGCTGGCTGCCCGTGGGCGGCTGGGCCGTCCAGCCGGACTGCAATATGCCCTCCGGCGAGAGCTTTGCCCGGCACGCGCTGTACAGTCAGCTCTATTACTATGAAAAATTCGGGAAGATCTGCCGCGTGGGCTACAACGTGGACTCCTTCGGCCACGCCGGAAGTCTGCCGAAGCTGCTGGGCGGCGGCGGCATGTTCTCCTATGTATTTCAGCGCCCCGGCCCGCATGAGAACCCGGAGATCCCGGCGGGCGCCTTCCAGTGGAAGGGCGACGACGGCAGCCGGGTGCTGGCCTGGCACATTCCGGAGTCGTACACCTGCTCCGGCACGGACGCGCTCGACCGCAGAACGGCCGCGCTGACCGCCGCGAGCGACGAGAAAGGGTATCCGATGATGCTGTTCTTCGGCGTGGGCAACCACGGCGGCGGCCCCACGAAGGGGGATATCGAGCACCTGATCCGGACGTACCGCGCGGACGACGCGAACGCGGACGCGGTCTTCGGCGAGCCGGATACCTATTTCCGCGAGCTGGCGCTGGCGATGCCCGATCTGCCCGTCTTCAGCGGCGAGCTGCAGCATCACGCCAGCGGCTGCTACAGCGCGATGAGCCGCGTCAAGGCGCTTAACCGCCGGGCGGAAAACGCGCTCTACGCCGCGGAGGTCTGGGATACGGCCGCCGCGCGGATCACCGGGCGCGCGCCGCAGACGGCGAAGCTGGCCGGGGCCTGGGAGCAGGTGCTGTTCTGCCAGTTCCACGACAGCCTGTGCGGCTGCAGCGTCCGCGAGGCCTACGACGACATTGAGGCGTTTTACGGTCACGCGATCAGCGTCGCGGAGCAGATCCGCACGATGGCGCTGCTCAG
>ONWP01000197.1 GCA_900321595.1 uncultured Eubacteriales bacterium | reverse complement strand
GTGGAGTTGAGCATTTGAGACGGCTCAAAACCAATCGCCATATACATGACGACGATGCCGCAGGTGGACAGCGCGGAACCGAGCTTGTTGATGAAGCCCTGACAGGCCGCGCCGAGCGCGTTGTCGCGGTGGCCTGTCCGCAGCTCCATGTAGTCCAGACAATCGTAAATCATCGCGATGGAGATCGTGTTGATCACGCCCAGCGGGATGCAGGAGATGATGACGAACGGAATGCAGAAGTAGAGACAATAGGGGCTCTCACGGAAGAACCAGCCGATCAGCGTCGTGAAGATGCTGGCACCGAAGCCGCCGAGACAGGTTGTGATCAGCAGTTTTTTATAGTCAAACCTGCGCATGAGCGCGGGCATGAGAAGCGTAGAGCCGAACATGCCGACAATGGCGCAGACCTGGAAGATCGTTTTGACAGTACCGACGGACGCGTTGATCGCCGCTGTTTTGTCAGCGAGACTCATGCCGTCGAGCGGTTTGCCGATATAAAACGCGTAGCGGGCGACGTGGATCGCTGCCGCCTGCACCATATAACGGCCGCTGGAAAGAACGCCCATTGCGATGACAAGAAGCAGCGGCTTGCAGGTGAACAGTCTCTTGAGCTGTGTGGGTTCGCCCTTCTGTCTTTTCTTGACCGGGGGAACCGCGCGCTCACGAATGTGGAAATAGGAGTTGACATACAGCGCGATGCCGATAATGATGACGGTGCACGCGATGGACAAATATTTGATCTTTTCAACCTGTTCCGGATTGTTTGCAGTTTCAGCGCTGACTTTCTGAATGATTTTCGGCAGAGCAAAGCCGAAGATGAAAAACAGGATCTCGGGGAACGCGGAGCCGACGCTGTTCCAGATCTTGGAGAAGGATATGATATGGCTGCGCTCGTCCGGATCCGGCGTCATCACATTGGGAATGCCCCAGAAAGGCACGTCCGCCATGGTGTACATCATGCCCCAGAGCACGTAGACGATCGCGGAATAGATCATCAGCTTAGCCGGCGCGAGGTTCGGGCTCAGGTACATCAGGAAGGTCAGGATCGCGATCGGCGCCGCGGCGAACAGAATGTACGGCTTCATCTTGCCCCATTTTGTCGTTTTGCGGTCGACGATCATACCCATCAGCGGATCGTTGATCGCATCCCAGACGCGGGCCAGCAGCATCAGCAGGAGCACGAAGACCGGCGTCAGATGCAGTACGTTCAGGTAGTAGTCGCTGATATAACTGGACATCATGGCGTAGATCATGCCCTGCCCGAAGCCGCCCAGAGAGAACATCCATAATTCTTTGTTGCTGACATACCGCACCGGTTTGGGGGCCGCGATCTTCTTATCGCTCATGTCGCTTTCTCCTTTGAATGGAACTTTTGGTAAATTATACTATAATCATTCCCGGTTTACAAGTGGATTTTATGAAATTAATCAGTATTTCGAGTCGGAAATTTCCGAAAATAAGTTGCAAGCCGGAATCTGATTTGCTAAAATACAAGCATTGGAGGTGTCACGTTTGAAACAGCTGAAAATGTATTTTGTGAAAGGGACGCCCGTTCCCGCGGTCACGCTGCCGCCGGAGCTGAAGCTTACAACGTACAGACATGATTGTGACGAAGATAAACTTGCCTGGGCGCAGATCTGCCGAAACGGACTTGTTGCCGATGACGCCGGAACGCAGGCATTTGACGACAGGATCATCGATACGGACGACTGCGTGCCCGAAACCGACTGCATGTTCCTGGATAAGGACGGGGAGCATATCGCGACGATCACGGCGATCTATCATCCCGAAGGCAACTACGGTCAGGTGCATATGGTCGCGGTGCGTACCGATCACAGAGGGGAAGGACTGTCCAAATATCTGTGCGCCGCAGCGTTAAAGAAGCTTGACGACGCCGGCGCGGCTTACAGTTATTTGACGACCGACGACTGGCGCGTGAGCGCGGTCAAAAGTTATCTGACCGCCGGCTTTGTTCCTGTTGAGTACGACGAGGGGATGACCGAGCGCTGGCAGAGTCTTTTTACGCTGCTTGAGATCGGCAAAACGCCGATGGTGGATGAAAACTGCGAGATCGTCCGGTATCTTGAAGCCGCGCCGAAGATCAGGATCGGCGTATTCGGCGCAGGCCGCGGGCAGTTCGTCATGCAGTACTGTGAAGCTTCGCGGGACGCGGAGCTGGTCGCCGTATGCGACGGATGGCCCTACGCGCTCGCGCGCGCGAAAAAGACGTATGGCGAGAAGGGCGGCGTTACGTTTTACAGCGATTTTGAGTCGTTTATTCAGCACGATATGGATCTTGTGATGCTCGCGAACTTTGCCGATGAACACGCGCCCTACGCGATCCGCTGTATGGAAGCGGGCAAAAACGTCCTGAGTGAAGTCCTGCCTGTACGTACAATGAAGGAAGCTGTCGAGCTGATCGAGTGCATCGAGCGAACGGGAAAGCGGTATTTCTACGCGGAAAACTACTGCTATATGCCGGCGCCGCGCAAAATGCGCCAGCTGGTGCGCGACGGCGTACTCGGCGACTTCGAGTACGGCGAGGGCGAGTATATGCACAACTGTGAACCGGATTGGGCGCCGCTGACCTTCGCGACTCCGGAGCACTGGCGCAATACGATGAGCGCGTTCTACTATTGTACGCATTCGCTCGGGCCGCTCGTGCATATCAGCGGACTGCGGCCGGTGCGCGTGACCGGATTTGAACTGCCGCACAACGCGCGGATGCACCGCATGGGCGCGCGCGCCGGCAGCGTCGGAATCGAGATGGTGACGCTTGAAAACGGCGCGGTGCTCAAAAGCGCGCACGGCGTCGGTCCGTCGAAGAACTCCGTCTGGTACAGCATTTACGGCTCCAAAGGGCGAATGGAATCCGCCCGTGAGGACTCGGAACTCGACGGCGTACACCGGCTCTACGTCAACTGTGATGAAAATGAGGGCGATAACAAGAGTGCGCCGGTCGTGACGGATACGTCCGATTTCCTGACGCACAGCGCTGAGGTCTTCGGTCACGGCGGTTCCGATTTCTATATGGTCAAAAACGTCGTGCTTGCGCTCAGAGGATACGCGGACGCGGATGTGATCGATATCTTTGAAGCGCTTGACTATTTCCTGCCCGGTATGTTCGCTTACAGGAGCGTTCTTGCCGGCGGCGTACCGATGCAGATCCCGGATCTGCGCGACAAAAAACAGCGCGAACAGTGGAGAAACGACACACAGTGTACCGTTCGAAGCGCCGCGGGCGATCAGTATGTGCCGCCGTATTCCAAGGGGGATCCCGAGATCCCCGCGGAAAATTACGCGAAGCTGAAGGCGGCGTTTACCGAAAAATTCCATGACGACGGACCGGATTTTGTGTAGAATCAGTTAAGCCGCTTGCAGATCGCAGCAGATTCGTGTATGATTATAATGAAAATGAAATAGTAGGCACTCTATATGAAAAAAACGCTATCTGTCCTGCTCGCGCTCATTCTCGCGCTTTCCATGACCGGCTTCGCCTACGCGGAAGACGCGGCGCCCGGTTTCGGCGAGTATGAACATGTCTTCATCATCGGGATCGACGGAATGGGCGCGACCTTCGATAAAGTCGACAGCCCGAATTTCGACCGCATCTTCGCGGACAACGCGTACCGGCACGACGCAGTCACAGAGTACATCACAACAAGCGCGCAGAACTGGGGCTCGATCCTCACCGGCGTAAGCTACGACACGCACGGGTTGACCAACGATATCACCGGAAAGGTGAAGCGGACTTCCGCGGACGACAATCACACGATCTTCTATTATGTGCATGAGGCGATGCCCGACGCGGAGCTGATCTCTTTCTGCCACTGGAGCAACATCAACAAAGGCATCATCGAGACCGACGTCGGCGTGAAAAAGGTAAACCGCCGTTCTGATCCGCTGGTAGCGGAGGCGATCATCAACTATTTCAAGATGGGACACGCGCCGAAGCTCATGTTCGTTCAGCTTGACAGTGTTGATCACGCCGCGCACTCACACGGCGGCTTCAGCGATGAGTATTACGAGACGGCCGCTCATATCGACGTTCGTCTGGGCGAGATCTACGACGCGATCGAATCGCAGGGGTTGATGAAAAACAGCCTGTTTATCGTTGTGGCCGATCACGGCGAGACGACAAACGGCCACGGCGGACAGACGAAGGAAGAAAGCTCGGCGGTCCTGGCTGTCGCGGGTCATTCCGTCAATAAGACCATCCTGGATGAAAGCGTCCACAATCGCGACGTATCCGCCATCGCGCTTCACGCGCTCGGTATTGCGCAGCCCGATCAGTTCATTTCCAGCGTTCCGGCAGGCCTGTTCGGTGAAAGCCGCGAGAAATCAGTCGAGGCAAACCCGATGCCCAAGGCGCAGTACGGCTGGCGGAACTTCCTGCGGATCTTCCTTCGAATTGTCAACATGATTTGGTCGCCGTTCGATCTCATCAAGTGATACATAACAGATTCTCCGCGGTTCTTTGCGGGGAATCTGTTGCTTTTTAAGTCAGGTTTCTGTATAATAAGTCAAAAAGAGATTGATTTGAGGGAGGCAGTCATATGCCGAATCAACAGGGCAGACAACGCATCAACGGCGGCGCGGGCAAATCGGTCAGCACGCATGGCAGCGGACTCGGCACCGGTCCTGTCGGGAAGAAGGACGGCTATGAGCAGCGAAGAGAGAGCTCCGGCGGATCGTCCGGCGGAGGCGGCGGCCCCGTTCGCGGGCCGAGAGCGTTCGGCGGCAAGGGCAGTCTGCTGATCATCGCGGTCGTGGTGATCGGAGCGCTGATCTTCGGCGGCGGAAAGCTGTCCGGGCTGTTCGGTTCGTCGAACGGCGGTACAGGCAACACCGGCAGCGGAGCCGGCAGCGCACTATTCGGAATGCTGGGCAATTCGCCTCTGAACGGCTCCTATGCAGACGGCTGGTCCGGATCGGACAATACCGGCAAGCTGAATACGAGCGTCGCGCAGGGTGCGCGGGCGAAACGCACCGTTTTGCAGGGCGGCGGCCGCGATACCGTAACGATCATGGTATATATGTGCGGCACCGACCTTGAATCCCGCAGCGGCATGGCTTCTAAGGATTTGCGCGAGATGACGGCCGCCGGCTTCGGCGACAACGTGAACGTGTTGGTCTATACCGGCGGCTGCAAGCAGTGGAAGACCGGCGGAATATCTAATTCCAATAATCAGATTTACAAAGTCGAATCCGGACAGCTTCGTTTGCTCGAGAAAAACCGCGGCAGCGGCGCTATGACAAACCCCGCAACGCTGACCGATTTCATTCAGTACTGTGTCAAGAACTATCCCGCGACGCGCAATGAGCTGATCCTGTGGGATCACGGCGGCGGCACGATCTCCGGATACGGGTATGATGAGAAAAACGCCGGCTCCGGCTCCATGACGCTTCCGCTGATCACGAAGGCCTTGAAGGATTCCGGCACGACCTTTGACTTTATCGGATTCGACGCGTGCCTCATGGCGACGCTTGAGACAGCGCTTGCGCTCGATCCTTACGCGGATTATCTGATCGCGAGCGAGGAGACGGAACCGGATATCGGCTGGTATTATACCGACTGGCTCGGCAAGCTTTCGGCCAATACCGGCATGTCGACGCCGGAGCTCGGCAAGCTGATCGTTGACGATTTTGTCTCAAACTGCGCGAAGAGCTGCCCCGGCCAGAAGGCAACGCTTTCCGTGATCGATATCGCGGAGCTTTCGCAGACGGTCGGCGACGACCTGAAGGCGTTTTCCGACGGGACCGCGAAGCTCATCAGCGGGAGCGGTTATCAGACTGTGTCCAAAGCGCGTTCTGACACGAAGGAATTCGGCACGTCAAACAAGCTCGATCAGGTGGATCTTGTCCACCTTGCGCTGAATCTCAATACAACAGAATCGAAGGCGCTCGCACAGACGCTTCTCTCTGCAGTCAAATACAACCGAACCGGATCCGGTATCGCGAACGCGTACGGTATTTCCGCGTATTTCCCGTATCGCACGACCGGAAAGGTCGATACCGCGGTCAAGCAGCTGGACGCCATCGGGTTTGACAGCGCATACACGGATTGTGTTCGCAAATTCGCAAGCCTTGAAGTGACCGGTCAGGTCGCGGGCGGCGGATCTGCTTCGCCGTTCGGCTCTCTGTTCGGGTCGCTGACAGGCGGTCAATCGTCCGGCGGAAACGTGACGGACCTCGTCGGGTCGCTTCTGGGCGGTTCTTCGGTCGGCGGGTTTGATCTCGGCTCTCTGCTCGGCTCCTCCGGCGTATTCGACCGGGATATTACGCAGGACGTCTGTGTGTCCGCCATTGAGTCGGGCAAGATCGATAACAGTCTGCTGATTTGGACGGAATCGGACGGCGATACAGTGCTTCGCATGACGAAGGAGCAGTGGAGCCGCGTTCGTGATATTCAGCTGAATGTATTTCTGGATGACGGGAGAGGCTATATCGATCTCGGACTTGACAACGTTTTCAATTGGAACAAGGATGGAGATCTGATCGGTGCATACGGCGGATACTGGGTCGCGCTCAACAAACAGCCGGTTGCGTACTATTTCGAGGATCAGACGACGCTCGGCGGAAAAACGACGATAACGGGCCGCGTTCCGGTACTTGTCAACGGGAACCGCGCGGAGCTGATTCTTTCCTTTGAAGGCAAAAACGCGTCTGTTGCCGGCGTTCGGTATATCTATACGGACGGCGAGACGCAGACGGTGGCGAAGGCGATGGAGGCTCTGGCTGTCGGAGACGTGATCGAACCGATTTGCGACCGGTATTCGTATGACGGTCAGTTCGAGGATTCATTCCATCTGGGCGACGCGATCGAATATGACGGCACGCCCATTGAGGTCAGCGACGTTACGCTCGACCCCGGCGACGGGAAACCGATCGCGTCTTATGTTCTGACAGATATGTTTGATATGGAACACTGGACGCCGGCAATTCCGTAAAAAGCCATAACAAAGGGAGCAGAGCTTTACGGCCCTGCTCCTTTTTCTGATTCAGATTTCAAATCGGATCGCGTATTCTTCGTACGCTTTCTTGAAGGCTGCCGGATCGCGTTCTTTCAGGTCATGCAGCAGTTCGTGGGATTCCATCGACGTTCCGTGGTGTTCGATGACCGCGGCCGCGATGTTGGAGCAGTGATCCGATACGCGTTCAAAATTGCTCAGCAGATCGTTGAAAACAAAGCCCTGTGCAATGGTGCATTCCTCACGCTGCAGCCGCTCCACGTGCCTGCGCTTGAGCCGGTCGCAAAGCGTGTCGATCCATTCCTCGAGCGGCTCGACGCGCAGTGCGGTATCCGCGTCGTCACCGCGCAGGGACTGCATGGCAAGCCGCAGGATCTCCTGTACAGCAGAGTTCAGAACTGCCAGGTCGGATAGACCCTGCTCCGAAAACGAGATGGATTTGTCACGGATCTCTTTTGCGCTTTCGGCAATGTTTCGCGCATGGTCGCTGATGCGTTCGAGATCCGTCAGGGCGTGGAGCTGAACGGCGACGTCGGCGCTCTGCTCACGCGACAGGTCGCTTGCGGTGATCTGCGTGAGATAGGCGCCGAGCTTATCCTCATAGACGTCAACGTCCTCCTCCGCGGTTATGACTCGGTCAAACATTTTCTTATCAAAGGCAGTCAGCAGCAAGATGGAGAGCTTGATCGACTCTTCACTTCGTTTTGACATCTCATTTACGGCAATGCGCGACTGCTCTACGGCGACGGACGGATAGCGCAGAAAACGTGATTCCAGCGGCAGTCCGGGCAGGGCTCGCGCCGATTCTTCCGGCTTTTCACGGATAAACCGTGTTACGATCGCTTCCAGAACGCGGATCATCGGCATCAACGTCAGCGTCATAGCTGCTCGTAGGAGCGTATTGATCCCGGCGACGGTGAAGGGGGAGACCTGTGCCTGCAGGAACGAAAAGTCGAGGATCGCGTTCAAAATGTAAAACACGATCGCTGTGGCGCCGACGCCGATGACGCCGGCAACCGGGTAGACAAAAGCTGTGCGTTTACCTTTTGTTCCGGCGCCGAGACCGCCCAGCACCACAGGCGCACAGGCGCCGATCGCGACGCCCATGAGAAGGGGCAGCGCTTCCCCGGCGCGCATGGCGCCCGTGAAGGCGAGCGCCTGAATGATACCGACGGAGGCGCTCGCGCTCTGCAGGATCGCTGTGAATACAGCGCCGACCGTGATTCCCAGAAGAGGATTGGAAAGGGAAGTGAACAGACCGGTGAACCACGCCTGTTCGCCCAGCGGACTGACGGCGCTTGACATGACGCTCATGCCGGTCATCAGAACGGCGAACCCCATCAGAATGTCTCCGACGCGACGCTTTGTCTTATCCTTGGTGAACATCCGAAGGAGGATGCCGACGATCGCGATCAGACCTGTCAGGGTGGCTGTTGAGAGAAGGCTGCCGAGCGTTCCGCCGCCGATATAGGACAGACAGATGACCCAGCCGGTGACGCTCGTGCCGAGGATCGACCCGATGATGACAGGGATGCTTTGCCGAACGGTCATCATGCCGGCGTTGACGAAACCGATCGCCATGATCGACGTCGCGCCGGAGGACTGCACGACGCCCGTTACGCCTGTGCCGAGCAGCAGGCCGCGGATCGGCGTATTCGACAGCTTATACAGGATCAGCTCGAGCCTGGCGCCGGCGACCTGCTTGAGTCCGTCGCCCATCAGCGTCATGCCGAAGAGAAACAGCGCGACGCCGCTCAGAAGAGAAATGACCTGAGACGCGGTCATGTAAAACGCTCCTTTTTGTTCCGATTGTCAGAATTCAAGCTGTTCGCCTTTATCTTCCGCGGCCAGTACGGCACCCGTTGACGGAAGCGTCTTAGTGCGATAACGGGCAGGTTTTGCGAACATGCCGTCGGCGAACGGTTTGACCTCCGCGAGCCGATGTCCCTTTTTCAGCGTCAGAACCTGAACGCCCTGGGTGTTCTTTGTCGTCTTGGATGCGATGGAGGCGCTCGCGAAGATGAGTACGCGGCCGGCTGTCGAGGACAGGACAAACTCAGCCGGATCGGTTACGAGACAGGCATATACAAGCCTGGATTTATCTGAGAACGCGTTGATCAGCTTTTTGCGGTTTGTCTTCGTCGCGTAGGCGTTCATATCGACCTTCGCGACCTTACCGTTCTCAAAGAAAAACAGCATGTAACCGGTATAGTCTGTCGTGACGGCCATACAGACCGGGTTTTCATCCTTCTCAAACTCCAGTGCGGTCGGGATAAAATCGCCGAGAACGCTTGCTTTGCTGTCCGCGAAGTCGGAAGCGCGCGACTTGTACGCGCGGCATTTATCTGTAAAGAAAAGCAGCTCCGCCGCGTTTGTCGCGTCGCCTTCCCAGATGATCTCGTCGTTCTCTTTGAGCTTATGGGTATTGCTCATGCGAAGCGACTGCGGCGTGATCTTTTTGAAGTAACCGTCGCGGGTGAAGAAGAGGCGAACAGGGTAGTCCGGTATGTCGGCAACAGGCTCCTGACCTGCCGTGTCAAACTGGTAGAGGATCTCGGTGCGGCGGTCTTTGCCGTATTTTTTCGCGACAGCGGTCAGTTCATCGCAGATAATGGCCTTGATGCGGCGGTCTTTTTTGAGAATGTCCTCCATATCGGCGATGGTCTTTTCCAGATCCTCGATGTCCTGCAGACGCTTGAGGATGTACTCGCGGTTCAGATGGCGCAGCTTGATCTCCGCGACGTATTCCGCCTGGATCTGGTCGATGCCGAAGCCGATCATCAGGTTCGGCACCACATCGGCTTCGTTCTCTGTTTTACGTATGATGGCGATGGCCTTGTCGATATCCAGCAGAATCTTTTCGAGACCGCGCAGCAGGTGCAGGCGGTCTTTCGCCTTTTCGAGCTGGAAATAGGTTCTGCGTTTGATGCATTCCGTGCGAAAAGCGGTCCATTCCTCAAGGATTTCGCGAATGCCCATGACGCGCGGAACGCCGCCGGTCAGGATGTTGAAATTGCAGGGGAAGGGATCCTCCAGAGGCGTTTTCGCGAACAGCCGGATCATCAGCTTTTCGGGATCAACGCCGCGTTTGAGATCCATCGTGATCTTCAGACCGCTCTTGTCTGTTTCGTCGCGGATGTCGCTGATCTCGCGGAGCTTGCCGGATTTGACAAGCTCGATGACTTTATCGATGATGGCTTCGCTGGTCGTCGTCGGCGGGATCTCCGTCACGTCGATGCAGTTGTTCTTCTTGTCATAGCTCCATCTGGATCGGATGCGGATGGAACCGCGGCCGGTCGCGTAAACCTCCGAAAGCTTCTCCCGGTCGTACAGGAGAAGGCCGCCGCCGGAAAAATCCGGCGCGAGGAGCGTCTCAAAAATGTCGGCGTCCGGATCGCGGATCAGCGCGATCGCCGTCTGACAGACCTCCCGCAGGTTGAAGGAGCAGATGCTGCTGGCCATACCGACGGCGATGCCGCTGTTGAGGTTGACCAGCACCGAGGGGAAAGTGACGGGGAACAGCGTCGGCTCGAGCATGGAGTTGTCGTAGTTGGGGACCATATCGACGGTATCCTTGTCGATATCGGT